>NZ_JBHWVJ010000039.1:0-73213 GCF_042736725.1 Streptomyces sp. NPDC060028
GGCAAATCCGGTCCGCGGCGGCGTTTGTGTACGGCGCGCGGTGCCCCTACGCGGGGATCCAGGCGTAGCAGCCCGTGGAGGTGAACTGGGCGGTGCCGGCCGGGACGTTGGCCGTGATCTTGTCACCGGCCTTGACGGGGGCCTCGGGGCCCGACGCGAGGACGGCGCCGTCCTTGTCCTTCGCCTCCCACGCGCAGGTGGAGCCCTGGGTCAGCGCCCGGTACGAGCCCGCCGCGGGCGACTGCCGGGTGCCGTCCGGGAAGCCCTTCTCCGCCGCGGCGAGGATCGGCTTCTGCTCCGGGCACAGGTAGGTGATCGCGTCCTTCGCGCCCGGGATCTCCCCGGCGACGATGGAACCGACCGCCGCGTCCTTGTCACGCTTGGCCGTGCGCTCCACCCGCTGGCAGGACTCCTGGCCGGTCTGCAGGACGGCCGCCGGGTCCATCTTCTCGGGAACCCGGCCGCTCAGGTACTTCTTCTCGTTCTCCTTGAAGCTGCCCGTCTTGGGGGTGAGCTTCGCGTCCGGCAGAACGGGTCCCGTCGGCTTCGCCTCGGGCGACGCGGCCGGGGCCGGCGCCGGGGCGTCCGCCGGGTCGGGTGCCGAGGACGAGGCCGGCGGCTTCGCCTTGGCCGCGCCGGCGTCGGCCTTGCCGTCACCGTCCGAGCTGCAGGCGGTCAGGGTCAGGGCGGCGGCCAGCAGAACAGCAGCCGCTGCGGAGCGTCGGTACATCAGGTGGCTCCCGTACTTACTGGGTACTCGGTGGACAGGGGTGCGGGGCCCGGCTGGCGCGCCGGGCCCCGCACTGTCGTCAGACGGTTACTTCGGGCCGAAGGTGAGGACCAGCTGCGGTGCGGCGTCCGCTGCCGTCGACTCCGAGGACCAGATCCACAGCGGGTCGGTGCCCGTGCTCGTCAGGCCCAGGCTGTAGCTGGAGTTCAGCACCGCGGAGAGCGCGGTGGTGTCCAGCGGCACGCTCTGGATAGCCGAGCCGTCCGGCACCGCCGAGATGGTGCCCAGCGCGGGGGCTCCCACGGCGGGCTTGGTGTTGAAGGTGGTTCCCGCACCGCTCCAGGTACCGGTGACCGGGACCACGGAGACGGTGTCGGCGGAGCCGGCGCCCGTCTGGGTCGTGGTCTTGATCTGGAGCGAGGCGGCCTTCAGGACCTGACCGGCCGGGGCGGCCGGGAGGTTGAAGCGCAGGTACGTCTCGTACACCGAGCCGCTGCCGCGCACCGCGAGGGAGGTGGCCGCGCCGTTGGCGGTGCTCGGGGCGCCCTGGTTGACGTAGGTGTCCTCGGTCGCGGAGACCTTGGAGACCGAGTCGGAGGGGGCCTTGGCCAGATCGAAGTGGTTCTTGATCTGGGCCTGGGACAGCGCCGTCGGGTAGACGGCCGTCTCGTCGATCTGACCGGCGAAGAAGTTGCTGGTCGGACGGGTCGGCCAGCTGCCGAGGTTGTCGCCGCCCACGTGCCAGTAACCGGCGTAGGAGGTGGAGTTGGTGACGTTCAGCGTGCCCTTGGACTGGCCGTCCACGTACAGCGCCATGCCCGCCGGGCCCTGCGTACCGACCACGTGGTGCCACTTGTTGTCGTTGAACGTGTCGAACAGACCGGTGGAGATGGTCCGGGTCGAGCCGTTGTAGACACCGAAGATGAGGCGACCGGTGTTGGTCATGTAGAGCTGCTTGTCGTACGTGCCGCTGCCGCGGTCCGTGTTGTTGCCGAAGCCGACCAGCTTGCCGCCGCGCGTGGTGTTCGTCTTGAACCACGTCTCGATGGTGTACGAGGCGCCGACCGACTGGCGGTGGTCGCTGTACAGCTGCTGGCTGGTGCCGTTGAAGCCCATCGCCGTGCTGGCGCCGGTGACGGCGCCGGGGGCCTGGCGCAGGGCCGGGGCGTTCACCTGGATGCCGCTGGTGTTGCCGCTGACCGAGGAGTCGGCGACGTACGGGCTGACGGTGTCGTCGTAGCGCCAGTACAGGTTGGCGCCGTCCGCGCGGACCTGGTTCGGGTACGTCTGGACCGAGGTCGGGACCGTCACGGACACGGAGGCCGACAGGGCGCTGGTGTTGCCCGCGCCGTCGGTCGCGGTGACCCGGTAGCTGTAGGACTGGCCGGCCTTGGCGGTGGCGTCGATCCAGGACGCCTGCGGGCGCTCCCACTCGACGGAGTCCGCGACCACGGTGGCGATCGGCGTGCCCGAGCCGTTGCGGTAGATGCGGTACGTCAGCTTGCTGTCGTCCTGGTCGTAGCTGGTGCGCCAGCGGACCTGGACCTCGTTCGGCTTGACGGCGGCGGCGCTGGCGACCGGGGTGGTCGGGGCGCCGACGTCGCCGGTGGAGGCGAAGCGGGTCAGACCCTGCTGCGGCTTGCCGTTGATCTGGGTGAATTCACCGCCGACCCACATGTACTTGACGTCGTTCTTCTCCGCCACGGCCATGACGCGCGGGCCGATGCCCTCGCCGAGGCCGTCGTTGGCGGTGGGGTGCCAGCCGAGCTTGCGCGGGCTGGCCACGAAACCGTCCACGGGCGCGGGGGCGGCGCCTTCGTAGTTGGTCGGCTGGGCCAGCAGGAAGTTGCGCTTGCCGTCGGGCCATTCGCCGTTGAGGGTGCAGTCGTGCGCGTGCGAGGAGCTGTAGAGCACACCCTCGTACGGCAGGACGAACTGCGTCGCGCCGAGGCAGCGGTCGCGCCACTTCTCGCTGAAGTCGCTGAGCCGCAGGCCGATGCGGCCGTCGAAGACACCGCCGCCGGAGCCCTCGTTGCCGGTGTAGAAGCCGGTGGCGTCGGTCGCGATCGTCTTGACGACCGAGTTCGACGGGATGTTGGTGTAGGTCTTGGCGACCGCGCCGGTCGTGGAGTTGACCACGGCGAGCGCGTGCGTGTTGGCGCCGTTGACCGAGAAGAAGTCGCCGCCCAGCAGCACGTTCTTGCCGTCGGGGGTGACCGCGACGGCGCGACCCGGCTCGTCCGCGTTGGCGGTGAAGGGCTTGAGCGCACCGGAGGTGGCGTCGACCGCGGCGAAGCGCTCGCGGGTCTGGTCCTCGACGGTGCCGAAGTCGCCGGCCGCGTACACGGTGTCGCCGGTGACGGCGAGGGCGCGCACGGTGGCGGGGAAGCTCGGGTGGAACGAGGCCTTGGGGGTGCAGGTCGCGATGTCGATCGCGGCGACGCTGGAGACGGGGGTGCCGTTGACCGCGCCGAAGTAGCCGCCCGCGTACAGCGTCTTGTTGTCGGGCGAGACGGTCAGGGTACGCACGGTGGCGCTGCCGTCGCCGATGGTGAAGGCGAGCTTGCAGGAGGTCGGGTTGCCCGTCGCGGCGTCGAGGGCGACGAAGTTCACGGCTTCCTGCTCGGCGCCGCTGCCGGCGCCGTCCGGCGGGCGGACCGCGGAGAAGGTACCGCCGGCGAAGACGGTGCCGTTCGCCTGGGCCATCGCCCAGACGATGCCGTTGGGCTGCCAGGTCGGCAGGTTGTCGGCGGTGAATGCCACTGGCGCCGTGATGGCTGACGCCTCGGGCATCAGCACCAGGCCTATGCCGGTGCCGGCACCGGCCAGTGACAGGACGAGGGCAGCAGTCAGCCCTCTGGATCTACGCATGAGCCCCCCAGGGCAATCGCCCGGTTTGATGGCTGGAACTATCCGATCAGCCATATGTACTGGCGCAGACTAGGGCTCACCTGAGGGCCCGGTCACCTCACTTGACCCATTGCATACCAACTTGGAATCAACAGGTTCAGCATGGAGGGTGCACTACGGACATACGGCAGCTTTGCCCCGGTCACACCCACAGAGAACTGTGCGAATGACCGGGACACGGCAAAGCGTAGGGGAAATATAAGGCCTAGCGGTCGATGCGGACGGTCACGCCCGCCAGTTGGTCCTCGACCTGGCGGATGTCGGCGTCAACCATGATCTTGGCCAGATCCGCCACCAGGACCGTCGGCTTCCAGCCGAGCAGTTCATGGGCCTTGGAGGCGTCTCCGATGAGGGCGTCGACCTCGCTGGGACGCTCGTACTTGGGGTCGTAGCGCACGTGCTCGTTCCAGTCGAGCCCGGCGTGGCCGAAGGAGGCCTCGACGAACTCGCGGACGGTGGCTGCGACGCCGGTGGCCACGACGTAGTCGGTGGGCTCGTCCTGCTGGAGCATGCGCCACATGGCGTCCACGTACTCCGGGGCGTAGCCCCAGTCGCGGACGGCGTCGAGGTTGCCGAGGTAGAGCTTCTCCTGGAGGCCGGCCTTGATCCGGGCGACCGCGCGGGTGATCTTGCGGGTCACGAAGGTCTCGCCGCGGCGCGGGGACTCGTGGTTGAAGAGGATCCCGTTGACGGCGAACATGTCGTACGCCTCGCGGTAGTTCACCGTGGTCCAGTACGCGAAGACCTTGGCCGCGCCGTACGGGCTGCGCGGGTGGAAGGGGGTGCCCTCGTTCTGCGGGGGCGGGGTGGCCCCGTACATCTCCGAGGAGGAGGCCTGGTAGATGCGGGTGTCGACCCCGCTGGCCCGGATGGCCTCCAGCAGGCGCAGGGCGCCGAGGCCGGTCACGTCACCGGTGTAGAGGGGCGCGTCGAAGGAGACCCGGACGTGCGACTGGGCGCCGAGGTTGTAGACCTCGTCGGGGCGTATGTCGCGGAGCAGGTTCACCAGCGCGACCCCGTCGGACAGGTCCGCGTGGTGCAGCACGAAGGAACGATTCGCCGTCTGCGGGTCCTGGTAGATGTGGTCGATCCGCTCCGTGTTGAAGCTGGAGGACCTCCGCACGAGCCCGTGCACCGTGTAGCCCTTGGAGAGCAGGAGCTCGGCGAGGTACGAGCCGTCCTGCCCGGTGACGCCGGTGATCAGCGCGGTCTTGCCCATGGGGTCCCCCTGGTGGTGGTTGCTGTTCGTGGTGTGGTGAGGCTGTGCCTCGGAGTGGGTGCGGCAGGCCCCGGCAGGGGGACGTGCCGAGCGTACGGGCCAGGGCCCGGGGGCTGGATGGGTACCGTACACGCCCGGTCCGGCCACCTTTGCGGCGGATTCGCTCGGGCGCGGGGCTGCCCCGCAGCGCGCGGGAACGGACTGGCATCATCGGCGGTATGACAAGTTCGCCGCTCCTGCCCCCGAACGCTCGCGTCTTCGTCGCCGGCCACCGCGGCCTCGTGGGGTCGGCGGTCGTCCGCCGGCTCACCGCGGACGGCCACGAGGTGCTGACCCGGGGCCGAGCCGACCTCGACCTGCGCGACGCCGCCGCGACCGGGGCGTACCTGAAGGACGCCCGACCCGATGCCGTCGTGCTGGCTGCCGCCAAGGTCGGCGGGATCATGGCCAACAGCACGTACCCGGTGCAGTTCCTGGAGGACAACCTCAAGATCCAGCTCAGCGTCATCGCCGGCGCGCACGCCGCCGGCGTGAACCGCCTGCTGTTCCTCGGGTCCTCCTGCATCTACCCGAAGCTGGCCCCGCAGCCGATCAGCGAGGACGCCCTGCTGACCGGCCCGCTGGAGCCGACCAACGAGGCGTACGCCCTCGCGAAGATCGCGGGCATCGTCCAGGTCCAGTCGTACCGCAAGCAGTACGGGGCCTCGTACATCTCGGCCATGCCGACGAACCTCTACGGCCCGGGCGACAACTTCGACCTGGAGTCCTCGCACGTGCTGCCCGCCCTCATCCGGCGCTTCCACGAGGCCGCCGCCGAGGGCCGCGAGGAGGTCACCCTGTGGGGCTCGGGCACTCCGCGCCGGGAGTTCCTGCACGTGGACGACCTGGCGGCGGCCTGCGCGGTGCTGCTGGAGCGCTACGACGGCGACGAGCCCGTCAACATCGGCTGCGGCGAGGACCTGACCATCAAGGAGCTGGCCGAGACGGTCGCCGAGGTGACCGGCTTCCAGGGCCGGCTCGCCTGGGACACCTCCAAGCCGGACGGCACCCCGCGCAAGCTCCTGGACGTCGGCCGACTGACCTCGCTGGGGTGGAAGCCCGGGATCCCGCTGCGGGACGGCATCGCCTCCACCTACCGGTGGTGGCGCGAGCAGAGCTGATCGCAAAGCAGCGGCCCCTCAGTACGCTCCGCGGCCGTCGACGACGGCGCGGAGGGTACGGCCCATGACGTCGACATCGCTGGTGAAGGACCAGTTGTCGACGTACTGCAGATCCAGCTGAATCGTTTCATCCCAGGACAGGTCGGACCGTCCGCTGATCTGCCACAGCCCCGTCATCCCCGGCCGGACGGTGAGCCTGCGCAGCTCGACCTCGTCGTACTGCGCCACCTCCTCCGGCAGCGGGGGCCGCGGGCCGACCAGCGACATGTGTCCGGCCAGTACGTTGAACAGCTGCGGCAGTTCGTCCATGGACGTACGGCGCAGCAGCCGGCCCACCCGGGTCACCCGGGGGTCGCGGCGCATCTTGAACATCAGGCCGTCGTTCTCGTTGGCCGCGGACAGCTCCGACTTGCGCGCGTCCGCGTCGACGACCATGGTGCGGAACTTCCACATGACGAACGGGGCTCCGTCGCGGCCGATGCGCCGCTGCCGGTAGAAGGCGGGGCCGCGCGAGCCCGCGCGGATCCCCAGGAAGATGGCGAGGAACAGCGGCGCCAGCACGACCAGCCCGAGGGCGGCCCCCACGCGGTCCAGCACCGATTTCAGGACGGTCTGCACGCCCCGGCTCACCGGCGGCGCCACGCGCAGCACGGCCAGTCCGCCCGCGGTCAGGGTCTCCAGTCGCTTGACGGAGACCTCCACCAGCCCCGGGAAGACGGCCAGTTCGAGCCCGGCGTCGTGCAGGGCCCACACCACGCGGCGCAGCCGCTCCCCGCCGATCCGCACCCCCGGCGCCACGAGCACCAGGTCGGCGTGGTGGCTGGCGACGGCTCCGAGCACGGCGGCGGAGTCCCCGTGCGGGGCCTGCGGCATGTCCGTGTCCAGCCGGGCCGCCACGGGCACCCCGCTGACCATGGAGCCGGCGCCGACCGGGACCACGCCGACGACGACGTACGGGTGGTCGGTGCGCGCGGCCAGGTGCGCGATGACGGTCTCGGCGGCGTCGGGCTCGCCGATGACCAGCACCCGGCTCACGGCGTGCGCCTCGCGGCGGGCCGCGGAGAGGTGGCGGTAGGTCAGCTTGTGGCAGGCGACGGTGATGAGGAGAGCGGGCAGCAGGGCGCCGAGCGCGGACAGCCGCGGGGTGTTCTCGCCGGTCACGACCCGGGCGACGGCGAGGACGCCGATGAGAATCAGCCAGTCGTGTACGACGGGCAGGACACCGCGGGACTCGCCGAGCACGCGGGACGCGTAGCGCCGGCGCATCGCCTGCACCCCGGTCCAGGCCAGAGCGGCGCCGACGGCGCAGTAGACCGGCCGGACCTGCTGCGCGGCCTCGAAGACGAGTCCCACGGGAACGGCCGCGCCGAGGAAATCGGCGGAGACTGCGGCGGGCAGGTACCAGCGGGCCTTGTCTCCGAGCCGACGTGCGGGCAGGGCTGCCCTCGACGAATCAGCAGCCGTTCTGGCCACTCTTTGCGCAGGAAAATGGACATGCCTCATGGGCCCCCCTGGCACGTGGTCTATGACAGTGGCGCGTGTCCGCGGCTTCCCCGGGCAGCGGTCATCTGGCGCACCGGGAAACAGTACGACAAACACCCGTACGGTAGATGCCGTTTGCGTGAACGAGACCTCTCGTTGCTCAAGTGTTAGCAACCGGTATCAGCTGTTCCGAATGTCGGACTCCCACGTCCCACACGAAGGTGAATGGTTCGGATACCGGATGCGTCTCTTCGGACAACGAACTGTTTCCAGCCAACCTTTTGACGCGGCCCTGACATCAGCGCCCGCAGGTGGCACTCTTCGACCGTTCATCGCACCAGCCCTGATCTGCCCGGAGGCCCACCCAGCCGTCCGGAACCCCCCTTGCAGAAGGAGTCTGCGTTGAGTCCCACCCCCCAGAGGCGTGCCACCGCGGCCGGCGCGCTCGTTGCCGCGGCAGCGCTGCTCGCCGTCGGCATACAGGCCGGAACCGCATCCGCCGACGCCACCGCGTCGCAGGCCCGCTCGGCTCAGCCCAACTCGGGCGCCGCCAACCGCGCACTCAGCGCTTCGGAGCGTGCGACGCTCCTCGCCGAGGCCAACTCCACCACCGCGCAGGCGGCCAAGGCCCTCGGCCTCGGCGGCGGCGAGAAGCTCGTCGTGCGCGACGTGGTCAAGGACGCGGACGGCACCACGCACACCACCTACGAGCGGACCTACGACGGTCTGCCCGTACTCGGCGGTGACCTGACCGTCCACGCCAAGGACGGCGCCACCAAGAGCGTCACCAAGGCCACCAACCACGAGATCAAGGTGGCGGACACCTCCGCCACCGTCACCCCGGCCGCGGCCGACGGTGCCGCGATCTCCGCCGCCAACTCGGCGGGTGCCAAGGACGCCAAGCCCTCCCAGGGCGCCCGCAAGGTGATCTGGGCGGCCGAAGGCGCGCCGGTCCTCGCCTACGAGACCATCGTCGGCGGCCTCCAGCACGACGGCACCCCGAGCGCCCTGCACGTGATCACCAACGCCAAGACCGGCGCGAAGATCACCGAGTGGCAGGCCATCGAGACCGGCACCGGCAACACGATGTACAGCGGCCAGGTCACGCTGGGCAGCTCGCAGTCGGGCAGCAACTTCACGCTGACCGACGCCGGGCGCGGCGGCCACAAGACCTACGACCTCAACGGTGGCAGCTCCGGCACCGGCACGCTCTTCACGAACACCACCGACGTCTGGGGCAGCGGCGCCGCCTCCAACCGGGCGACCGCCGCCGCGGACGCCCACTACGGCGCCCAGCTGACGTGGGACTACTACAAGAACGTGCACGGCCGCAACGGCCTGCGCAACGACGGCGTCGCCCCCTACAGCCGGGTCCACTACGGCAACGCGTACGTCAACGCGTTCTGGGACGACTCCTGCTTCTGCATGACGTACGGCGACGGCACCAGCAACACGCACCCGCTGACGTCCATCGACGTGGCCGCGCACGAGATGACCCACGGTCTGACCTCGGTCACCGGCAACATGACCTACTCGGGCGAGCCCGGCGGCCTGAACGAGGCGACCTCCGACATCATGGCGGCGGCCGTCGAGTTCAACGCCAACAACCCGTCAGACGTCGGTGACTACCTCGTCGGCGAGAAGATCGACATCAACGGCGACGGCACCCCGCTGCGCTACATGGACAAGCCGAGCAAGGACAACGGCTCCAAGGACGCGTGGTACTCGGGCATCGGCTCCATCGACGTCCACTACTCCTCGGGTCCGGCGAACCACGTCTTCTACCTGATGTCCGAGGGCTCCGGCGCCAAGGTCATCAACGGCGTCAGCTACAACTCGCCGACCTCGGACAACCTCCCGGTCACCGCGATCGGCCGCGACGCCGCCGCGAAGATCTGGTTCCGCGCGCTGACGGTCGGCTACTTCAAGTCGAACACCAACTACGCGGCCGCCCGTACGGCGACCCTCCAGGCCGCTGCCGACCTGTACGGCGCGAACTCGGTCACGTACAACAACGTGGCCAACGCCTGGGCCGGCATCAACGTCGGTGCCCGGCCGCCGCAGCAGGGCGTCTCGGTCACCGCGATCGCCAACCAGACCACCCAGATCAACACCGCTGTGAGCCTGCAGGTCCAGGCGACCAGCACCAACCCGGGTGCGCTGAGCTACGCGGCGACCGGCCTGCCTGCCGGCCTGTCGATCAACTCCTCGACCGGTCTGATCTCGGGCACGGCGACCACGGCGGGCACGTCCAACGTGACCGTCACGGTGACCGACTCCGCCTCCAAGACGGGGACGGCGTCCTTCACCTGGACCGTCGGGACCAGCCAGCAGAACGTCTTCGAGAACACGGCCGACTACGCGATCGCCGACAACGCGACCGTCGAGTCCCCGATCACCGTGACCCGCACCGGCAACGCGCCGAGCACCCTCAAGGTGGACGTCAACATCGTCCACACCTACATCGGTGACCTGAAGGTCGATCTGGTCGCCCCTGACGGCAGCGTCTACAACCTGCACAACCACTCCGGTGGCAGTGCGGACAACATCGTCAAGAGCTACACGGTGAACGCGTCCTCCGAGGTCGCCCAGGGCGTCTGGAAGCTCCGGGTCAACGACAACGCGAACCTGGACACCGGCAAGATCGACAGCTGGAAGCTCACCTTCTGACCCGACCCCGCCAGGGCCAGGAATGAAGCAGAGCTGAACCGATAGACCACGGGGCCGCCCGGGAGCAGACCTCCCCGGGCGGCCCTGTTCCATGCGCCCGTGTTCCATCCGGCCCTTCCTGTACGGGACCTGCTCCCCCAGGGGCGGGACCTTCGCCGCCGGTCGGCCGGGCCGCCCCGGGGAGGGCCGGCGGCGCGGAACGCGCCTGACCGGACGTCGAAAGGGCCCGGCACCCCACAGGGGGCGCCGGACCCTTTCGCGCAGGGGACCGGTGGATCAGCCGACGGAGCGGAAGATGCTGCCGAAGAGGTCGCTCTGCTCGGCGTCGTTCGTGCGGCGGTCCTCGTCGTCGTCACGGTCGTGACGTGCGTCGTGGCGGCCCTCGTTGTCGCTGTCGCTGTTGTTGTTGTTGTTGTGGTTGTTGTGGTGGCGGGTCGGCTTGAAGAGGACCGACCGGACCTCGAGGTCGTGCGCCCGCTCGCCCGGCTGCAGGGCCTCGACGGCCTCGCCGCCACAGTTGCGGTCCTCGAAGAGCAGCGCCAGCGACTCGGTCGCGTTGCGCACCTCGAAGGCCGGGTGGCCCCCGGAGGCGTGCGTCAGCCGGTAGCAGGTGTCGTTGTCGGCGGGCTCGATCCGGCCGCGGCGCGTTTCACCGTCCTCGTCGGTGTACCGGTAGCGCAGCTCGCCCAGGCTGGTGCGGTCGTCGTCGTGGTCGTTGGCCAGGGACTGCCCCGCGGTGGGAAGGACGAGGGCGAGGGCGGCGAGGGCCGCGGCGGCGGTGGTGCGAAGACGCATGAAGAAGTCCGTTTCTCGGGTTTCGAGGATGCCGGGTCCGGTGACATCCGCCGGAAGCGTAGGAGCGGACGGAACTGCCGAAACGATTCAGCATGCGCAGCGCGTTCGAAGGTTCACCCTCACGGACCGCCCGGGCGGGCCGAACGCCGCATCGCCGGGGCGTACGCGAACGCCCCGGACCCGGACGGGGTGCGGGGCGTCCGCGCGCCGGGACGCTCAGGCGGCGGCGCGTTCCGGGGCCGCGGCCCCGGCCGGAGCCGGCCTGCGGACCAGCACGAACAGGACCAGCGCGCCCACCAGGCCCATGACTCCCGAGACCCAGAAGGTGTCCTTCAGCCCGCTCGCGAAGGCCGCCCCGATCCACTGCCCGGCCCCCGGGTCCGCGTGCAGCAGCTCGCCCGCCCGGCCGGTGGCCAACGCCTCGGCCGTGCCGTGCGGTTGGCCGGAGCCGTCGAGGCCGTCGCTCAGCCCGGCCTGGAAGACCGCGCCGAGCACCGCGATGCCCAGGGCCATGCCGAGCTGCCGCGCGGTGTTCAGGGCGCCGCCCGCCATGCCCGCCCGGGCCGGGGCCACCGCCCCCATCGCGGCGGCCGCCAGCGCCGGGGAGGCCAGGCCCACGCCCGCACCGGTGGCGATCATGCCCGCCAGCAGCGCCACCCAGCCGTCACCGGCGTCCAGCATCCAGCCCTGGAGCAGCGCGCCGATCCCGATGAGCAGCAGCCCGCCGCCGATGGTCAGCCGCGCCGAAGCCCCGTGCAGCAGCTTTCCGGACGCCGCGGAGACGAAGAAGGCGGCCAGGCTGAGCGGCACCAGCACCAGACCCGCGCCGACCGGGCCCATCCCCTCGGCGGACTGCAGCCACATGGACACGTACATGAGGTAGCCGAACGCGGCGCCGGACATCAGCAGCGCGGCGGTCATGACGGCCACGAAGGTCGGGCTGCGGAACAGCGAGAGGTCCAGCATCGGGCGGGAGCTGCGCAGTTCGACGAGGACGAAGGCGGCGAAGGCCACCACGCCGAGGCCGAACAGGCCCAGGGTGGTGCCGGAGGTCCAGCCGTTCTCGCCGACCCGGATCAGGGCGTACGTGACGACGCCCGCGCCCGCCGTGAAGGTGGCCATGCCGGGCAGGTCGAGACCCTGGGCCTGCGGGTTGCGGGACTCGGCGACGGCCTTGAGGGTGACGTACACGGCGAGCGCGCAGACGGGCAGGTTGATGAAGAAGATCCAGCGCCAGCCGAACTGCTCCGTCAGCAGCCCGCCGATGATCGGGCCGGCCGCGGCGGCGGCGCCGTTGACCGCGCCCCAGACGCCGAAGGCGACCCCGCGGTCCCGGCCCTGGTAGGCCCCGCTCAGCAGGGCCATGGTGGTGGCGAACATCGCGGCGCCGCCGACGCCCTGGACGGCGCGGAAGGCGATCAGCGCGCCGGGGCCGTCGGCCAGGCCGCAGGCGAGCGAGGCGGCGGCGAAGAGGCCGAGCCCGCCGAGGTAGACGCGGCGCCGGCCGATCCGGTCGGCGAGCGAGCCCGCGCCCAGCAGCAGGGCGGCGAGCGCGAGGGCGTATATGTCCATCACCCACTGCAGCTCGGCGAATCCGGTGTGCATGTCGGCGGCCATGTCCGGCAGGGCGACGGTCACGATCGTGACGTCGACCAGGAGCATGAAGGCCCCGAGGCACACCGCGGTCAACGGCAGCCACTTACGCATGGGAGGTCTCCTCGGGGTAAAAGTCGCCAGTTCGTGCACAGCAGTGTCCGGCAGGACTTCCGCTGACCTCAAGGTCTCAGCTGCTCCCGCGATACCCACAGCCACGCTCCCGGATCTGCCGGATTTCCATCACTGCAGGCCCTGACATGATGGAAAGCATGGATCCCGTGGAACTGGACACCCTCGATCAAGCCCTGATCCAGGCGCTGATGATCGACGGTCGAGCGTCCTTCAGCCGTCTCTCCGAGGTACTGGAGGTCTCCGACCAGACCGTCGTACGCCGCTACCGGCGGCTGCGCGGCAGCGGGCTGGCCCGGGTCGTCGGACTGCCGATGGGCCGGCGCGTCGGCCTCTTCGAGTCCTGGCTCCGGGTGCAGTGCGCGCCGGACGCCGCGCCGGCGGTGGCGGAGGCGCTCGCCCGCCGCCCCGACATCGCCTGGGTGAACCTCTGCTCCGGCGGCACCGACATCCATTGCATGACCAAGGCCCGCACCCGCGAGGACCGCGACGCCCTGCTGCTGGACAAGTTGCCGCGCACCCGCCGGGTGACCGGGGTGACGGCCCACACCCTCCTGCGGATGTTCAGCGGCGGCCCCGAGCGGTGGATCGGCCTCGACGTACTGGGCCCCGGCCAGGTCGCCGCCCTGGAGCCGCCCCGGCCGCCGGCGCCGGGGACGCGGCCGCGGTACGGGCTGGACGAAACGGAGCTGGCCCTGCTGGCGGTGCTCGGGCAGGACGGCCGGGCCGGCTACCCGGAACTGGCCCGGGCCACCGGCCTGTCGGAGTCCACCGCCCGGCGCCGGCTGGAGCGGCTGCGCGAGCAGGGCGCCATGTACTTCGACGTGGAGATCGTGCCGCGCACGCTCGGGTACGAGGCGGAGACGACCCTGATGCTGACCGTGGACCCGGCGAGCCTCGCGGAGGCGGGCGCCGCGCTGGGCAGCCACCCCGAGGTGCCGTTCGCGGCCGCCGTGACCGGCGCGGCGAACCTGCTGGCCGTGGTGATCTGCCGGGACACCGACGCCCTCTACACGTACCTGACCCAGCGGATCGGCGCGGTGCCCGGGATCCGGCAGATGGAGGTCATCCCGACCCTGAAGAACATCAAGCGGGCCGGGATGCTCGTGGAGGACGGGCGGCTGATCGACCCGCCGCCCGCCTCCTGACCCGGGCGCGTGCCGCTAGCGCAGCACCACCCCGGCTCCCGCGGCCGGGTCCCCGGCGTCCGTGGCCACCGGGCCGGCGACCAGGCCCAGTTCGGCCGGGGTCGCCAGCAGCGGATGCGTCGGCAGGATCCGTACCGTGTACCCGAAGGGCCCCGTACGGTCGAGGGCGAGCGGGCCCTCGTACACCCAGCGGCCCTCCAGGTCCGGCCCGCCGGCCGGTTTGAGCGGGAAGGGCCGCGCGTCCCGGATGACGTCCTGCGCGTCGACCCGCCCGGCGACGGCCTGCACCTCCACGTCCTCGGGCGCGAGCGCGTCGAGGGAGACCTGGACGCGCAGGGTGAGCGTGGCCCCGAGTTCGGCGGTGCCGTTGACCGGACCCGCGGCCAGCGCCTCCACGTGCTCGACCCGCAGCTGCGGCCAGGCCGCCCGGACCCGGCCCTTCCACCAGGCGAGGTCCCGCGCCGCGTCGGGGCCGAGGGCGCGGTGGGCGAGCGCGGCCGGTGCGTACAGGCGCTCCACGTACTCCCGCACCATCCGTCCCGCCAGCACCTTCGGCCCCAGCGAGACGAGGGTGCGCCGGACCATCTCGATCCACCGCACGGGAAGCCCGCTGCGGCCGGCCCGGTCGTAGAAGCGCGGCGCGACCCGGCCCTCGATCAGGTCGTAGAGGGCGTTCGCCTCCAGGTCGTCGCGCCGGTCCTCGTCCGCGCCCAGGCCGTCTGCGGTCGGGATGGCCCAGCCGAAGTCCGGCTCGAACCACTCGTCCCACCAGCCGTCCAGCACCGACAGGTTGAGGCAGCCGTTCAGCGCCGCCTTCATCCCGCTGGTCCCGCACGCCTCCAGCGGCCGCAGCGGGTTGTTCAGCCAGACGTCGCAGCCCGGGTAGAGCTTCTGCGCCATGGCCATGCCGTAGTCGGGCAGGAACACGATCCGGTGCCGCACGCGCGGATCGTCCGAGAAGCGCACCAGCTCCTGCACGAGCCGCTTGCCGCCGTCGTCGGCCGGGTGCGCCTTGCCCGCCACGACGATCTGCACCGGCCGGTCCGGGTCCAGCAGCAGCCTGCGCAGCCGCTCCGGGTCGCGCAGCATCAGCGTGAGCCGCTTGTACGAGGGAACGCGCCGGGCGAAGCCGATCGTCAGCACGTCCGGGTCGAGGACCGAGTCCACCCAGCCCAGTTCGGCCTCGGCGGCCCCGCGCTGGCGCCACGAGGCGCGCACGCGTTCCCGTACCTCCTGGACCAGCTGCTCCCGCAGCACCCGGCGCAGGTCCCACACGTCCTGGTCGGGGATGTCGGCGACGGCGTCCCAGCGCTGCGAACCGCCGACGGACAGCGCGTCCTCGGTGCGCCCGGCCCCGATCTGGCGGGCGCCGAGCCGGACCACCTCGGGGGCCACCCAGGTCGGGGCGTGCACCCCGTTGGTGACCGAGGTGATGGGCACGTCGGCCGGGTCGAAGCCGGGCCACAGCCCGGCGAACATCTCCCGGCTGACGGCGCCGTGCAGGGTGGACACGCCGTTGGCCCGCTGGGCCAGGCGCAGCCCCATGACCGCCATGTTGAACACCCCGGGGTCGCCGCCGGGGTACGTCTCCGCGCCGAGCTCCAGGATCCGCTCGACCGGCACCCCGGGCAGTTCGCCGCCGTCCCCGAAGTGCCGGGCGACCAGGGCCCGGTCGAAGCGGTCGATTCCGGCGGGGACGGGCGTGTGCGTGGTGAACACGGTCCCGGCGCGGACGGCTTCGACGGCGGCGTCGAAGCCGAGCCCCTGCTGCCCCTCCAGTTCCCTTATGCGCTCGAGCCCCAGGAACCCGGCGTGGCCCTCGTTGGTGTGGAAGACCTCGGGATCGGGGTGCCCGGTGATCCGGCAGTACGTGCGCACCGCGCGCACCCCGCCGATGCCGAGCAGCATCTCCTGCAGCAGCCGGTGGTCGCTGCCGCCGCCGTAGAGCCGGTCGGTCACCTCCCGGGCGACGGCGTCGTTGTCCTCGACGTCGGAGTCCAGCAGCAGCAGCGGCACCCGGCCGACGCGGGCCTGCCAGACGTGCGCGTGCAGGGAGCGCCCGCCGGGGAGGGTCAGGGACACCCGGGCGGGCACCCCGTCCTCCTCTCGCACGAGCGAGACGGGCAGTTCGTTGGGATCCAGCACCGGGTAGTGCTCCTGCTGCCAGCCGTCCCGGGAGAGGGACTGGCGGAAGTACCCGTGCCGGTAGAGCAGTCCGACGCCGATGAGCGGCACGCCGAGGTCGCTGGCGGACTTGAGGTGGTCCCCGGCGAGGATCCCGAGCCCGCCGGAGTACTGGGGAAGGGCGGCGGTGATTCCGAACTCGGGGGAGAAATAGGCGATCGAGGCGGGCAGTGCCGCGCCGGCCTCGTGGCTCTGGTACCACCTCCCGCCGTGGACGTAGTCATCGAGGTCGGCGGCGACGACGGCGAGCCGCCGCAGGAACCGCCGGTCCCCGGCCAGCTCCTCCAGCCGCGCGGCGGAAACGGCACCGAGCAGCCGGACGGGATCACCGCCGGCGGCCTGCCAGCCCTCGGGGTCGACGGATTGGAACAGCTCGCGGGTCTCCGCATGCCACGACCAGCGCAGATTGCGCGCGAGATCGGCGAGCGGCAAGAGGGTCTCGGGGAGTACGGGGCGCACGGTGAATCGACGGATAGCCTTCACGTGTTCCACCTTCGCAGGGGATTACGGATCGGAGCGGCCGCACCACGCTGTGCACCCGCCTATCACCCCCGGAAGGCTAGCGAGACGGCCTCGGCTCGGCCATGGCGCCTCGAGGGGTGTCCAGTGCTGTGGCCGGGAAGGTTTGCCGGGTCGCGGTGTCCGGTGCGGTGCATCGCAAGGCGGAGGACCGCGTCTCGTACCGGACGTACTTGCGCGGTCCGACAACACGGCGAGGCGCCGTACCGGGCGCCGCGACGCGGTGAACCTTTCCGGTCACAGCACTAGCCGGTCGGGCCGGGCTCCCGGGGCGGGGTGTCCAACAGGTCCGCCAGGTACGGGCGCAGGGGTTCCGGGAGGGACTCGGGCGGCAGCGTGCGCAGGATCGCGAGCGCGGGCGCGTCCAGGAAACGGGCGAGCCGCAGCAGGGCGCCCAGCTCGGACTCCAGTGCGGTGGGGTCCGTTTCCCGTGCGGCGGCACGGGCCAGCGCGGCGCACAGGGCGCCGCCCTCGTCCGGGGCCCAGGAGTCGGGCCAGTCCGAGGCCTCGTCGGCGGCGGCCTCCCGCGCCCGCGGGTCGGCCGCGCGCAGGCGCCGGACGTGACGCAGGAGCGCGGAGTCGGCGTCCAGCCGGTCCCACTGGCCCAGCGTCCGGGCTCCGGGTCCCGACAGCAGCACCCGGGCGGAGCAGGAGGGGTCCAGCCGGTCGACGGCCCGGCGGTGGAACTCGATGCGTTCGAGCACCACCCGCTCCCCGGCCGGGGTACAGAAGGCCAGACCGGGGCGCGGCACCCCGCGCAGGCAGCGCACCACGGCCAGGGTCGCCGCGCCGGCGGGTTCCACGGGCTCGGCGATCCCCAGCCGGGCCGCCCGCGCGAGCAGCCCGCGCAGGGCCGGGGCCTCGGAGGGTATCCGGGTCAGGCCGTCCAGGGCCCGGTCGGCCAGGGCCGCTTCGAAGGCCGGCAGGGCGGCGAGCTGCGCCGCCAGGGCGTCGGCGTCGTCCTCCGTTCGGGCGATTTCGGCCAGCGCGGCGGCCAGGAAGCGCTCCTCCTCGGGGGCCCAGGCCACGCCGGCGGCCTCCCGCGCGGCCGTCGCCCGCAGCGCGCCGTCGGGCGCGCGCAGCCGGCGTACGTGGTCCAGGGCCGCGGGGTCGGGGGCGCGCAGGGAGCCGGCGCGGAAGGTGAGGGTCAGGGCCGGGCCGATGACGCGGACGTCGAGGCGTCCGTCCGGCCCGGGTACGGCGCTCACCTCGTGCGGGACCGGGCTGCCGAGGCCGGCTGCCCGGACCTGCGTCACCGCGTCGAAGACGAGGAACTTGAGGTGGTGGTACCCGGCGGGCTTGTCCCACTCGAAGCCGAGGGTGACGGACGGGCCGCGCTCGTCGAGGTGGAGGTACAGCAGCTCGCCGGCGGCCCAGTCAGGGGTGTTCATAGAAGGTCCTCGCCGTGGTGGGCGGCAGCACGGGGTACAGCCTGCGGTCCATGGCGCCGGTGAACTCCCGGGGTCCGCTCTCGTCGCCCCGGTGGACGCTGACGTGCGTCACGTGCAGCTCCCGGTGTGCGCCGAAGGCGAGTGCGATCCGCTGCCCGCGCACGGTGACCGCGAGCCGCTGCCCGGTGGTCGGGGTGAGGGTGACGTCGGCCGTCGCCGGGGGCTCCCACCGGTCCAGCCGGAAGTCTTCGACGGCGAGGAAGTTCAGGTGGCACTGCACGGTGTCCCCCTTCGTCTCGCGCGGCAGGTCGATCCGCAACACCACGGCCTGTCCCCAGCCGTCGGGGTGCACGGACCTGACCCGCACACCGGCCAGAGCGGGCGGACGGCCTTCGAAGAAGCCGCCGAGGGGATCCCCGTTGGTGATGAATTCTTGCCATGCACTGGTGCCCATACGCCATTGTCGCGCGCCCCCGCGGGCCCTGCGGACAGCCCCGAAGACGGTGCGGCAGGGGCGGGTGGGACGGGCGGGGAGGGCAGTGGCTCGATGTACATCGGTTGGTGGTTGCCGACTTGACGGAGCCTCGGCGGATGTCGAGAGGGGCCTTGGTCATGCCCCGGCCACTACGTACGAGTAGTTAACCCAGCACGCGGATTGGGCCGGGTGAGAGTGGGAAGGGCTCCCCGCGTACGCGCACGGCACACCCTCCCCCGACCTCTCCCGCCACCCGAGTGAACGCGGACAGGAGCGGCCATGCCCGCAGCCCAGCCGTCCACTGAGCGGCTAGAAACAGAGCGAACAGAGCGTGCACGACCAGCCGGAGGTCCGGCTGGGTTGTTGTCACCGAGCCCTGCGAACTGCCCCCAGGTGATCCCATCATGATCGGTCGCATTCCCGTGCTGGACGTCCGCCCCGCCGTCGACTGCGGCGTCAGACCCGCCAAGGCGGTCGTGGACGAGGTCTTCGAGATCTCGGCCACCGTGTTCCGTGAAGGGCACGACGCCGTCGCCGCCCACGTCGTACTCCGAGATCCGAGCGGGCGGCTGCGGCCCCCCGTGCCCCTGCGCGAGCTCGCCCCCGGCACCGACCGGTGGGGGGCCCGCGTGTCCGCCGAAGTCGAGGGGAGGTGGACGTACACCGTCGAGGCGTGGAGTGACCCGGTGGCCACCTGGCGGGCCCATGCGGCGATCAAGATCCCCGCCGGGATCGACGCCGGGCTGACCCTGCTGGAGGGTGCGGAGCTCTACGACCGGGCGGCCGCCAAGGTCCCCAAGCGGGACGGTCGCGAGCACCTCCTCGCCGCCGCCGACGCCATGCGCGACGAGGACCGCGCCACCGCCGTGCGGTACGCGGCCGCCCTCGCCCCCCAGGTGGACGCGGTGCTCGCGAAGCGCCCGTACCGCGAGCTGGTCACCGCCTCCAAGCCGCTGCCGCTGCTGGTCGAGCGCAAGCGGGCCCTCTTCGGCTCCTGGTACGAGATGTTCCCCCGCTCGGAGGGCGCCGTGCTGGAGCCCGGCGCGGCGCCGGTCAGCGGGACCTTCCGGACCGCCGCCGAGCGGCTCCCGGCCATCGCGGCCATGGGCTTCGACGTGGTCTACCTGCCGCCCATCCACCCGATCGGGAGCACGTACCGCAAGGGCCCGAACAACACGCTCTCCGCGGGGAGTTGGGATCCGGGCGTGCCCTGGGCCATCGGCTCCACCGAGGGCGGGCACGACGCCGTCCACCCCGACCTCGGCACGATCGAGGACTTCGACGCCTTCGTGGCCAAGGCCCGCGAGCTGCGGATCGAGGTCGCCCTCGACTTCGCCCTCCAGTGCTCCCCCGACCACCCCTGGGTGGAGAAGCACCCCGAGTGGTTCCGCCACCGCGCCGACGGGACGATCGCCTACGCCGAGAACCCGCCGAAGAAGTACCAGGACATCTTCCCGATCCACTTCGACACCGACATGGCCGGCATCGTCGAGGAGACCCTGCGGGTCCTGCGCCACTGGATGGACCACGGTGTCCGCATCTTCCGGGTGGACAATCCGCACACCAAGCCGGTCGTCTTCTGGCAGAAGGTGATCGCGGACATCAACAAGTCGGACCCCGACGTGATCTTCCTCGCCGAGGCCTTCACCCGCCCCGCGATGATGCGCGCGCTCGCCTCCGTAGGGTTCCAGCAGTCCTACACGTACTTCACCTGGCGCAACACCAAGGCCGAGCTGACCGAGTACCTGACCGAGCTCTCCTCGCCCCGGTCCGCCGCCGTCATGCGGCCGAATTTCTTCGTCAACACCCCCGACATCCTGCACGCCTACCTTCAGCGGGGCGGCCGCCCCGCCTTCGAGGTCCGTGCGGTGCTCGCCGCGACCCTGTCCCCCACCTGGGGGATCTACGCCGGCTACGAACTCTGCGAGAACAGCCCGGTCAGGGAGGGCAGCGAGGAGTACCTGGACTCCGAGAAGTACGAGTTCCGGCCACGCGACTGGGCCGCCGCCGACCGCGACGGCACCACCATCGCCCCGCTGATCACCTCCCTGAACCGGCTGCGCCGCCGCAATCCGGCGCTCCAGCAGCTGCGCGACATCCATTTCCATTCGACCGACAACGAACAGGTGATCGCCTATTCGAAGCATGCCGGAGCCAATTCCGTACTGGTGGTCGTCAACCTCGATCCGCACCACACCCAGGAGGCCACGGTCTCGTTGGACATGCCGGTACTCGGCCTCGACTGGCACGGGTCCCTCGCGGTGCGCGACGAGCTCACCGGCGAGACCTATCACTGGGGCAGGGCCAACTACGTGCGCCTAGAGCCGGGCCGCACGCCCGCGCACGTACTGGCGGCTCTGCGACCGTCCCCGCCCACCGGAGGGTCACCCACCACATGATGATCAACGATCCCGTCCACGACACCTTCGAGGACACCCCCGCCAAGGACCGCGATCCCGACTGGTTCAAGCGGGCCGTCTTCTACGAGGTCCTCGTCCGCTCCTTCCACGACAGCAACGGCGACGGCGTGGGGGACCTCCAGGGGCTCACCGCCAAGCTCGACTACCTCCAGTGGCTCGGCGTCGACTGCCTCTGGCTGCCCCCGTTCTTCGCCTCGCCGCTGCGCGACGGCGGCTACGACGTCTCCGACTACACCTCCGTGCTGCCCGAGTTCGGCGACCTGGCCGACTTCGTGGAGTTCGTGGACGCCGCGCACCAGCGCGGCATGCGGGTGATCATCGACTTCGTCATGAACCACACGAGCGACCAGCACGAGTGGTTCCAGCAGTCCCGCAAGGACCCCGACGGGCCCTACGGCGACTACTACATGTGGGCCGACAACGACAAGCAGTACCAGGACGCCCGCGTCATCTTCATCGACACCGAGACCTCGAACTGGACCTACGACCCGCTGCGCAAGCAGTACTACTGGCACCGGTTCTTCTCGCACCAGCCGGACCTCAACTTCGAGAACCCGGCCGTGCAGGAGGAGATCGTCTCCGCCCTCCGCTTCTGGCTCGACCTCGGCATCGACGGGTTCCGGCTCGACGCCGTCCCGTACCTGTACGCCGAGGAGGGGACCAACTGCGAGAACCTGCCGCGCACCCACGAACTGCTCAAGCGGGTGCGGGCGGAGATCGACGCGCACTACCCCGACACCGTGCTGCTCGCCGAGGCCAACCAGTGGCCCGAGGACGTCGTGGACTACTTCGGGGACTTCGCGAAGGGCGGGGACGAGTGCCACATGGCGTTCCACTTCCCCGTCATGCCGCGCATCTTCATGGCCGTCCGAAGAGAGTCCCGCTACCCGGTCTCCGAGATCCTGGCCAAGACCCCGGCGATCCCGGACCGCTGCCAGTGGGGGATCTTCCTGCGCAACCACGACGAGCTGACGCTCGAGATGGTCACCGACGAAGAGCGCGACTACATGTACGCCGAGTACGCCAAGGACCCGCGGATGCGGGCCAACATCGGCATCCGGCGCCGGCTCGCCCCGTTGTTGGACAACGACCGCAACCAGATGGAGCTGTTCACCGCTCTGCTGCTGTCGCTGCCCGGCTCGCCGGTGCTGTACTACGGCGACGAGATCGGCATGGGCGACAACATCTGGCTGGGCGACCGTGACGGCGTCCGCACCCCCATGCAGTGGACCCCGGACCGCAACGCCGGTTTCTCCTCCTGCGATCCGGGCAGGCTGAACCTGCCGGTCATCATGGACCCCGTTCACGGGTACCAGGTCACCAACGTCGAGGCCGCGATGGCCTCGCCCTCGTCGCTGCTGCACTGGACCCGCCGGCTGATCGAGATCCGCAAGGCGAACCCCGCCTTCGGACTCGGCTCGTACACCGAACTGCCGTCGTCGAACCCGGCGGTGCTCGCGTTCCTGCGCGAGTACGGGGACGACCTGGTGCTGTGCGTGCACAACTTCTCGCGCTTCGCGCAGCCCACCGAGCTGGATCTGCGGTCGTTCAACGGACGGGTCCCGGTGGAGCTCACCGGTGACGTGCGCTTCCCGCCGATCGGCGAGTGGCCGTACCTGCTGACCCTGGCGGGCCACGGCTTCTACTGGTTCCGGCTGCGCACCGAATAGCAGGCCGAGTACGGGGCGGGCAGCTCGAATGGGTCAATCGCCCGCCCCTGTACGGATCATCCTGACCCGACACTCGCACATACCGGAGTAGCAACTGCCGCACATCCGGGACACTCTGCGCATTCTGTGACGGCCCGGGGAAAGGACGCGACGCCATGTCGGAGGCTGCATCCGCCCGGAGCCGGCTGGCGGCCGACCGGGCCGCCGGGATCGGCCCGCTCGAACCGATGCTGCGGGCCTGGCTGCCCGCACAGCGCTGGTTCGCGGGCAAGGGCCGCACGATCGGCAGGATCCGCGCCGTCTCGGCGGCCGAACTGCTGCCACCGGGATCCGATCCCGGACTGCTGCACCTCCTCCTCGACGTGGACGGGGACTGCTACCAACTGCTCCTGGGCATCCGCGCGTCCCTGCCGCCCGCACTCGCGCCCGCGCTGATCGGACACCCCGAGGACGGCCCGTACGCGGGCCGGGCCGTGTACGAAGGGCTGGGCGATCCCCGGCTCGCGGCCCTGCTGCTGGAGCGGCTGCGCTCCCCCGGCACCCTCGGACCGCTGCGCTTCGACCGGGACCCGGCCGCGCCCGTCGCGGCCGGCCTGATCCCTCGGCCGCTGTCCGGGGAACAGACCAACTCCTCGCTGATCTACGGCGATTCGTACATCCTGAAGGTGTTCCGCCGGGTCGGCCCCGGCGTCAACCCGGACCTGGAGCTCCCCAGAGCCCTGGCCGCCGCCGGCTGCGCGCGGGTGCCCGCGCCCGTCGCCTGGTACGAGGCCGAGCTGCCCGGTGGAGAACCGTTGACCCTCGGCGTGCTCCAGCCCTACCTGCGCGGCTCCGACGACGGCTGGCAGCTCGCGCTGCGCCGGCTCGGCGCCGGGGCCGACTTCACCGCCGAGGCCCACGCGCTGGGCCGGGCCACCGCCGAGGTGCACAGCGCGCTCGCCGCCGCCCTGCCCACCCTCGCGCTGGGCCCCGAGCAGACCGCCCGGCTCGCCGCCGGGATGACCGCGCGCCTCGCCGCCACCGCCCGCGAGGTGCCCGCCCTGCGCCCCTACGAGGCCGGGCTGCGCGAGGCCTTCGACGCGCTGGCCGCCTCCCGGGGGGCCGGGGTGCCCGCCCAGCGGATCCACGGCGACCTGCACCTGGGGCAGACCCTGCGCACCGCCGACGGCAGTTGGGCGCTGATCGACTTCGAGGGCGAACCGGCCCGGCCCCTGGCCGACCGGCGCCGCCCCGAACCGGCCGTGCGCGACATCGCCGGGATACTGCGCTCCTTCGACTACGCCGCCCGCTCGCACCGGCCCTTCGCCCCCGCCTGGGCGGACGCCTGCCGGGCCGCCTTCTGCGAGGGCTACGCCCGCACCACCGGGCGCGACCCGCGCGAGGACCCCGTACTGCTGCGCGCGTACGAGACCGACAAGGCCGTGTACGAGGCCCGCTACGAGTCCCGCCACCGGCCCGACTGGCTGCACGTGCCGATGGCCGCGATCCGGCGGCTGTCGCAGCCCCGGCGTCCGGCCCACCGCGTGCCGCCGGTGCCGCCGCCCCTGCCCGCCCCCGGTTCCATCTCCCCGCACCCCCGTCAAAAGCCCCCGAGGAGGCCGCTCGCGTGAGCGCCGCACGACAGCCGTCACCGCCCGTCCGCGAAGAAGCCGTCGCCCAGGCCGCCCCCAAGGCCGCCCCCCAGGCCGCGCCCCAGCCCGAAAGCGCCGGCAGAAAGCCGCGTGCGCCCCGGGCCCGGCGCACCGCCCCTCCCCACGGGGTGCGGCCCGCGCCCGCGCTCGGCGGGGAGGAGCGGGCCCGGCTGCTGGAGGGCCGCCACCACGACCCGCACGCGGTGCTGGGCGCGCGTACCCGGCGGGGCGGGGTGTCCTTCCGCGTGCTGCGCCCGTACGCCAAGGCGGTGACCGTCGTCGCCAAGGGGCTGCGGGCCGAGCTCTTCGACGACGGCGACGGGCTGTTCTCCGGGCTGCTGCCGCTGACCGGGGTGCCGGACTACCGGCTGCTGGTGGCGTACGACAGCGACGAGATCGAGATCCACGACCCGTACCGCTTCCTGCCCGCGCTGGGCGAGCTGGACCTGCACCTGATCGGGGAGGGCCGGCACGAGGAGCTGTGGACGGCGCTGGGCTCCGAGCCGATGGAGCACCAAGGCGTGGCCGGCACCCGGTTCACGGTGTGGGCTCCCAACGCCCAGGGGGTGCGGGTCACCGGCGACTTCTCGTACTGGGACTCGGTCGCCTATCCGATGCGCTCGCTCGGCTCGTCCGGGGTGTGGGAGCTGTTCCTGCCCGGGGTCGGCGAGGGCGCCCTGTACAAGTACGACATCACGCGCCCGGACGGCTCGCACACCCTGCGCGCCGACCCGATGGCCCGGCACACGGAAGTTCCGCCGGCCAACGCCTCCGTGGTGGTCGCCTCGCACTACGTGTGGCAGGACGCCCAGTGGATGGCGACCAGGGGCTCCCGGCCGGCGCACCAGGCCCCGTTCTCGGTGTACGAGCTGCACCTGGCCTCCTGGCGGCCGGGGCTCTCGTACCGGCAGCTGGCCGAGCAGTTGCCCGCGTACGTCCAGGAGCTCGGCTTCACGCACGTGGAGCTGATGCCGGTCGCGGAGCACCCCTTCGGCGGCTCCTGGGGCTACCAGGTCACGGGCTTCTACGCGCCCACCTCGCGGATGGGCGGCCCGGACGACTTCCGTTTCCTGGTCGACGCGCTGCACCGGGCCGGGATCGGGGTGATCGTCGACTGGGTGCCGGCGCATTTCCCGCGCGACGACTGGGCGCTCGCGGAGTTCGACGGGCGGCCGCTGTACGAGCACCAGGATCCGCAGCGGGCGGCGCACCCGGACTGGGGGACGCTGGAGTTCGACTACGGCCGCAAGGAGGTCCGCAACTTCCTCGTCGCCAACGCCGTGTACTGGTGCCAGGAGTTCCACGTGGACGGGCTGCGGGTGGACGCGGTGGCCTCGATGCTCTACCTGGACTACTCGCGCGACGAGGGGCAGTGGACGCCGAACGAGCACGGCGGGCGGGACAACCCGGACGCGGTGGCGCTGCTCCAGGAGATGAACGCGACGGTCTACCGGCGCTGCCCGGGTGTCGTGACGATCGCCGAGGAGTCCACGGCGTGGGACGGGGTGACCCGGCCGACGGACGGCGGCGGGCTCGGTTTCGGCCTGAAGTGGAACATGGGGTGGATGCACGACACCCTGCGGTACGCGTCGAAGGACTCGGTGCACCGCAAGTACCACCACCACGACATGACCTTCGGGATGGTGTACGCGTACAGCGAGAACTACGTGCTGCCGATCTCGCACGACGAGGTGGTGCACGGCAAGGGCTCGCTCGTGTCGAAGATGCCCGGGGACTGGTGGCAGCAGCGGGCCGCGCACCGCGCCTACCTGGGGTTCATGTGGGCCCATCCGGGCAAGCAACTGCTCTTCATGGGGCAGGAGTTCGCTCAGGGTTCGGAGTGGTCGGAGGCCTACGGGCCCGACTGGTGGCTGCTGGACTCCTCGTACGCGGCGGCCGGCGACCACCGGGGCGTGCGCGACCTCGTGCGCGACCTGAACCGGACGTACACGGCGGCGCCCGCGCTGTGGGAGCGGGACAGCGTCCCCGAGGGCTTCGCGTGGGTGGAGGCGGACGCCGCGGAGGACAACCTCTTCGCGTTCCTGCGGTACGCGCAGGACGGCTCTCAGCTGCTGTGCGTCTCGAACTTCTCGCCGGTGGTCCGGCACGGGTACCGGCTCGGGGTGCCGCAGGAGGTGGCGCAGTGGCGGGAGGTCCTCAACACCGACCTGGACCTTTACGGCGGCAGCGGCGTCCACCACACCCGCCCGCTGCGCCCCGAGCCCGTCCCCGCGCAGGGCCGGCCGGTGAGCCTGCGCATGACGCTCCCGCCGCTGGCGACGATCTGGCTGCGGCCTCAGACCTGAGCCATCTGCTCCTCCAGCTCCTGGAGGAGCTTGCGCTTGGCACGGGCCCCGACCATCTGCTGCACGGGCTCGCCGTCGCGGAAGACGAGCAGGGTCGGCATGGACAGCACCCCGTACCGCGTGACGGTGGCGGGGTTGCTGTCCGCGTCGATCTGCACGATCTTGATCCGCCCGGCCTCTTCGGCGGCGACGGCGGACAGTACGGGTGCGAGCTGGCGGCAGGGGCCGCACCAGTCGGCGGTGAACTCCACGAGGACGGGCCGTCCCCGCTCGCGGAGCACCTCGGTCTCGAAGTCGGCGTCGGTCACTTCCGCCACGCCGTGGGCCTTGGTCTTCATCGTGTTTCCCCTCTTTCCTCTTCTTCCACGTCCGTCATCCGGTCATCTCGCACTTCGGCGCGGCTTCGGCCTCGGCTCCGGCGAGCTGCCGGGCCACCTGGTCGCGTACGTCGGTGAGCCGGCCGATCAGGCCGTCCAGCTCCGCGAGCTTGCGGCGGTAGACGGCGAGGGAGGCCGGACAGGCGTCGCCGGACGGGTGCCCGGCGCGCAGGCAGTCCACGAAGGGCCGGGTCTCCTCCAGGTCGAAGCCGAAGTCCCGGAGGGTGCGGATCTGGCGCAGCAGGCGGAGGTCTTCCTCGTCGTACGTGCGGTAGCCGTTCGCGTCCCGTCGCGCGGGCAGCAGTCCGCGCGATTCGTAGTAGCGCAGGGTGCGCGTGCTGGTTTTGGCCCGCTCCGCCAGTTCGCCGATTCGCATGGCCCGACCGTAGTCCTTGACGCCGACGTCAAGGCAAGGGAAGAGGGGCGGGGGCCCTCGCCACCCCCGTGCGCGAGGGCCCCCGCACTGGATCACGTACCGGTCAGGTGGCTGGTTCAGGCGGGTGAGGTGGATCACGCACGGGGGTATCGCAACGGGTGGCCGAAACCGTACGCTTGGGTAAGGATCTTGCGCGGATCCGTTTACCGGACAGTCTCCCGAAAACCGGACCAAAGCCCTTAACTTCATAGGACGTTCCTACGAGTTATGGGCTTGTTTGATTGGTCTGTAGTCGCCACGGCTCGGCCACTCCTACGGTGTGCCGTGTGCACTCCAGTCCCCCTTTCAATGCCCCCGCCGCGCGTCGTCTGCGCGCGGCCCTGGGCATGGCTCCCGGTCATGTCGCCTATGGCCTGCGCGCCCAGTACGGAATGCTCGTCGCCCCCGAGACCGTGATGGCCTGGGAGCGGGGCGAGATCTCGCCCACCTCCGCCGAGCTCACCGCGCTCGCCGGCGTGCTGTGGTGTTCGCCCGGCGAGCTGCTCGCCGAACCGGTCACCCTGCGGGAGCACCGGATGGCGAGGGGCCTGGCCGCCGAGGAGCTGGCCCGGCGGGTCGGCCTGGAGGCCAACTCGTACCAGAAGATGGAGGACACCGGGCGCTGGAAGGGCAACGAGCGCCAGTCAGCCGCCCTCGCCTCGGCGCTGGGGCTGACCCTGGCCCAGTTCGTGACGGCGACGGGCAAGGAGGAGGAGCTGGCCGAGGTGCTGCGCAGTGCGGTCACCACGCGCTGGCAGGCGTACGTGAAGCCGCTGAGCAAGCTGCTGCCGGTGCCCAGGCAGAACCTGGAGTACGTACTCGAACAGCTCTACGGCGACTACCAGTCGAAGATGGTGGCGACCCTGAGCTGGGGCAGCGCCTCGGGCGAGGCCGGGACGGGCGACGCGGGCCGGGAGTTCCTCGCCGACATCGTGGAACGGTTCTGGTACCTCGCCGGCGGTGCGTCGTAGGACACATCGGCCCGCACGGCCGCCCTGCGGGAACGGCCCCGGCGCGTCCGCGCGGGGACGCGACCGGGGCCGTTCGGCCGGCGGAAGTCGGGACGAAGGTCCCGGCCGGGAGGACCTGGGACCCGGCGCTGCGCGAGACGGCTCAGAAGACCGACTCGGCCTCGTACATACGGGCCTCGGGGACCGTCTTGAGCTCGGTGACGGCCTCCGCCAGCGGGGCCATCACGATGTCGGTGCCGCGCAGGGCGGTCATGTTGCCGAAGTCGCCGCGGTGGACGGCCTCGACCGCGTGCCAGCCGAAGCGGGTCGCGAGGACGCGGTCGTAGGCGGTGGGGGTGCCGCCGCGCTGGACGTGGCCGAGGATGACCGGCCGGGCCTCCTTGCCCAGGCGCCGCTCCAGCTCGACCGCGAGGCGGTTGCCGATGCCGGCGAAGCGCTCGTGGCCGTACGCGTCGATCGCGCCCTTCTCGTACGGCATGGAGCCCTCGGCCGGGTGCGCGCCCTCGGCGACGCAGACGACGGCGAACTTCTTGCCGCGGGCGAAGCGCTCCTCCACCATCTTGACCAGGGCGTCCACCTCGAAGGGGCGCTCCGGCAGACAGATCCCGTGGGCGCCGCCGGCCATGCCCGACTCCAGCGCGATCCAGCCCGCGTGGCGGCCCATGACCTCGACGACCATCACGCGCTGGTGCGATTCGGCGGTGGTCTTGAGGCGGTCGATGGCCTCGGTTGCGACCATGACGGCGGTGTCGAAGCCGAAGGTGCGGTCGGTGGAGGAGATGTCGTTGTCGATGGTCTTCGGTACGCCGACGACCGGCATGCCCGCGTCCGCCAGCATCCGGGCGGCGGTCAGCGTGCCCTCGCCGCCGATCGGGATCAGGGCGTCGAGCTCGTAGCGCCTCGCCAGTTCGGCCGCGTTCTCGGCCGCTTCGTGGAGGCGGGCGCGCTCCATGCGGGCTGAACCCAAAATCGTGCCGCCGCGGGCCAGAATGCCACTGACGGCATTGATGTCGAGGGGGCGGTAGTGGCCGTCCAGGAGGCCCTTGAAGCCGTCCTCGAAACCGATGACCTCGTCCCCGTGCCCGACCAGGGCACGGTGTACGACCGACCGGATGACAGCGTTCAGGCCCGGGCAGTCGCCGCCTGCGGTGAGAACTCCGATACGCATCGTGCTGTGTCTCCTGCTCCTGGTCGTACCTGGCCGTTCGCGTGCGGGCGGACAGCCGTACATATGAAGGGCGTATTGGTGAAGCGTGTCCGATTGTTCCACGGGCCGCGGGTGGCGCGCGCTCTGTCCCCTCGGTCGGCACGACCCCCACCAGGCCTTTCGACCTGTCCCATGGGCCCTTTTACCGGCGGGCGTCCTATCGACCCGCAGAGGTATTGTCAAGGGGCAAGCCCATACCAACCAGTACAAACCACGGACGGAGAGCACGCGTGACGCGCAGCGTGTACGTGACCGGCATCGAGCGGGGGGACGGCCGACAGGTCGTCGAGCTGGGGATCATAGAGCTCCTGACCCGGCAGACAGGACGGGTCGGTGTGTACCGGCCCTTGCTGCACGACGCTCCCGACCGGCTCTTCGACCTCCTGAAGGCCCGCTACCGCATAGACCAGGACGCCGCCACGGCCTACGGCATGGAGTACCAGGAGGCGTCCGCCATCCTGGCCGAGAAGGGCACCGACGAGCTGGTCTCCCAGCTGGTCGACCGCTACCACCGGGTGGCCCGCGAGTACGAGGTCATGCTGGTCCTCGGCACCGACTACGCCGACACCAACCTGCCCGACGAGCTCGCGCTGAACGCCCGCATCGCCAACGAGCTGGGGGCCGTCGTGGTGCCCGTGGTCGGCGGCACCCGGCACCAGGCCGAGGCCGTGCGCGCCGAGGCCCGCAACGCCTACCGGGCGTACGAGAGCCTGGGCTGCCACGTCGTCGCGATGGTCGTCAACCGGGTCGCCGAGGAGGACCGCGAGGTGATAGCCGAGCGCCTGGCCGCCCGGCTGCCCGTGCCCTGCTACGTGCTGCCGGACGACAAGTCACTGTCCGCCCCGACCGTCGCCCAGATCACCCGGGCGCTCGGCGGCGAGGTGCTCCTCGGCGACGAGGCCGGGCTGGCCCGCGACGCCCTGGACTTCGTCTTCGGCGGCGCCATGCTGCCGAACTTCCTGAACGCCCTGACCCCGGGCTGTCTGGTCGTCACCCCCGGGGACCGCTCCGACCTGGTCGTCGGCGCGCTCGCCGCGCACACCTCCGGCACCCCGCCGATCGCCGGTGTGCTGCTGACCCTGAACGAGCGCCCGAGCAAGGACATCCTGACGCTGGCCTCGAAGCTGGCCCCGGGCACCCCGGTCGTCTCGGTGGCCGGCAACAGCTTCCCTACGGCCGCCGAACTCTTCTCGCTGCAGAGCCGGTTGAACTCGGCCACCCCGCGCAAGCTGGAGACCGCGCTCGGCCTGTTCGAGCGGCACGTGGACACCGCCGAGCTGCGCGACCTGCTGTCGGTGGCCCGCTCCGAGCGCGTCACCCCGATGATGTTCGAGCACGAGCTGCTGGAGCAGGCCCGCTCCGAGCGCCGCCGGGTGGTCCTGCCCGAGGGCACCGAGGAGCGCGTGCTGCGCGCGGCGGACGTGGTGCTGCGCCGCGGGGTCTGCGACCTGACGCTGCTGGGCGAGGAGCCGGCGATCCTGAAGAAGGCCGCCGACCTCGGCATCGACATCTCGGGCGCCCAGCTCATCGACCCGGCGACCTCCCCGCTGCGGGAACGGTTCGCCGAGTACTACGCCAAGGCCCGGTCCCACAAGGGCATGACCGTCGAGCTGGCCCACGACGTGGTCACCGACGTCAACTACTTCGGCACGCTGATGGTCCAGGAGGGCCTCGCCGACGGCATGGTCTCCGGTGCGGTGCACTCCACCGCCGCCACCATCCGGCCGGCCTTCGAGATCATCAAGACCAAGCCCGAGGCCTCCATCGTCTCCTCGGTCTTCTTCATGTGCCTGGCCGACCAGGTCCTGGTCTACGGGGACTGCGCGGTCAACCCGGACCCGGGCGCCGAGCAGCTCGCCGACATCGCCGTCCAGTCGGCCGCCACCGCGGCCGCCTTCGGGGTCGAGCCGCGGATCGCGATGCTCTCGTACTCGACCGGCACCTCCGGCACCGGCGCGGACGTGGACAAGGTCCGCAAGGCCACCGAGATCGTCCGTGAGCAGCGTCCCGATCTGCTGATCGAGGGCCCGATCCAGTACGACGCCGCCGTGGAGCCCTCGGTCGCCGCGACCAAGCTGCCCGGGTCGGAGGTGGCCGGCCGCGCCACCGTGCTGATCTTCCCGGACCTCAACACCGGCAACAACACGTACAAGGCCGTGCAGCGCTCGGCGGGCGCCGTCGCGGTCGGCCCGGTGCTCCAGGGTCTGCGCAAGCCCGTCAACGACCTCTCGCGCGGCGCGCTGGTGCAGGACATCGTCACCACCGTGGCGATCACCGCGATCCAGGCGCAGGGCGCACCGGCGCCCACCGCCTGACCGAACTCCCCCGACCGACCGACTGCGAACAGGAAAGACCCCATCGTGACCGCATCGCGCGTACTCGTCCTCAACTCCGGCTCCTCGTCGGTGAAGTACCAGCTCCTCGACATGGCGGACCGGTCCCGCCTCGCCGTCGGCCTGGTGGAGCGGATCGGCGAGGAGACCTCCCGGCTCGTGCACGAGCCACTGGCCGACGCGGGCGCCGGCGGCGGCGGCAAGCGGGAGCGGCTCGGCCCGATCGCGGACCACGAGGCCGCGCTGAAGGCCGTGGCCGCGGAGCTCGCCGCCGACGGCATGGGGCTGGACTCCCCCGAACTGGCCGCCGTGGGCCACCGGGTGGTGCACGGCGGGACCCGGTTCACGCGGCCGACCGTGATCGACGACGAGGTGCTGGCGGAGATCCGGAACCTGATCCCCCTGGCTCCGCTGCACAATCCGGCGAACGTCACGGGCATCGAGGTGGCGCGCGCGCTGCGCGGCGACATCCCGCAGGTCGCCGTCTTCGACACGGCGTTCCACTCGACGATGCCGGAGTACGCGGCCCGGTACGCGATCGACGCCGCGACCGCGGACAAGTACTCCGTGCGACGGTACGGCTTCCACGGCACCTCCCACGCGTACGTCTCCCGGGCGACGGCCGAGCTGCTCGGCAAGACCCCCGAGGAGGTCAACGTGATCGTGCTGCACCTGGGCAACGGCGCCTCCGCCTCGGCGGTCCGGGGCGGCGTGTGCGTGGACACGTCCATGGGCCTGACCCCGCTGGAGGGGCTGGTCATGGGTACCCGTTCGGGCGATCTCGACCCGGCGGTCGTCTTCCACCTGGCCCGGGTGGGCGGCCTCTCGGTGGATGAGATCGATTCGCTCCTGAACAAGAAGAGCGGTCTGCTGGGCATGTGCGGCGACAACGACATGCGCGAGGTACTGCGGCGGGCGGGCGAGGGCGACGAGGCGGCGAGTCTCGCCTTCGCGACGTACATCCACCGGCTGAAGAAGTACATCGGGGCCTACACGGCGGTGCTCGGCAGGGTGGACGCGGTGGCGTTCACGGCCGGGGTCGGCGAGAACGCCCACCAGGTCCGCGAGGCCGCGCTGGACGGCCTGGCCGGGCTGGGCCTCGTCCTGGACCCGGAGGCCAACGCGGTGCGCTCCCCCGAGCCGCGGCTGGTCTCGGCGGAAGGCGCCCGGGTGGCCGTCGCCGTGGTCCCGACCGATGAGGAACTGGAGATCGCCGCCCAGGCGTACGAATTGGTTACCGGCTAGTCACTTTGGACTTTCCGCCAGACGGAATATTCCGCTACGAAACAAACCGATAGGATCCGCTCCATGCGCCGTTCCAAAATCGTCTGCACGCTGGGCCCCGCCGTCGACTCGTATGAGCAGCTGAAAGCGCTCATCGAGGCAGGTATGAACGTGGCCCGATTCAACTTCAGCCACGGATCCCAGGCAGAACACCAGGAGCGGTACGACCGCGTCCGGCAGGTCTCCGAGGACACCGGGCGCGCCGTCGGCGTCCTCGCCGACCTCCAGGGCCCGAAGATCCGTCTGGAGACCTTCGCCGAGGGTCCCGTCGAGCTGGTGCGCGGTGACGAGTTCACCATCACCACCGAGGACGTCCCGGGCGACAAGTCCATCTGCGGCACCACCTACAAGGGCCTGCCGGGTGACGTCTCCAAGGGCGACCAGATCCTGATCAACGACGGCAACGTCGAGCTGCGGGTGACCGCGGTCGAGGGTCCCCTGGTCAAGACCATCGTCATCGAGGGCGGTGTCATCTCGGACCACAAGGGCATCAACCTGCCGGGTGCGGCCGTCAACGTCCCCGCCCTCTCGGAGAAGGACGTCGACGACCTGCGCTTCGCCCTGCGGATGGGCTGCGACATGGTCGCCCTGTCCTTCGTGCGCGACGCGAGCGACGTCAAGGACGTCCACAAGGTCATGGACGAGGAGGGCCGCCGGGTCCCCGTCATCGCCAAGGTCGAGAAGCCGCAGGCCGTCGCCAACATGGAGGCCGTCGTCGACGCCTTCGACGCGGTCATGGTGGCCCGTGGTGACCTGGCCGTCGAGTACCCGCTCGAAAAGGTCCCGATGGTCCAGAAGCGGCTCATCGAGATGTGCCGCCGCAACGCCAAGCCGGTGATCGTCGCGACCCAGATGATGGAGTCGATGATCACCAACTCGCGCCCGACGCGCGCGGAGGCGTCCGACGTCGCCAACGCCATCCTCGACGGCGCGGACGCGGTCATGCTGTCGGCCGAGTCCTCGGTGGGCGCCTACCCGATCGAGACCGTCAAGACGATGTCGAAGATCGTCGCAGCGGCCGAGGAGGAGCTCCTCTCCAAGGGCCTGCAGCCGCTGGTCCCGGGCAAGAAGCCCCGTACCCAGGGCGGCTCCGTCGCCCGCGCGGCCTGCGAGATCGCCGACTTCCTGGACGCGAAGTCGCTCGTCGCCTTCACCCAGTCCGGCGACACCGCCCGCCGGCTCTCGCGCTACCGCGCGTCCCAGCCGATCCTGGCCTTCACCACCGACGCCGGCACCCGCAACCAGCTCACCCTGAGCTGGGGCGTCGAGTCCTACGTCGTCCCGCACGTGGACAACACGGACGCGATGGTCGACCTCGTGGACGCTGAGCTGCTCAAGCTCAAGCGCTACAACCAGGGCGACACCATGATCATCACGGCCGGCTCGCCCCCCGGCGTCCCGGGCACGACCAACATGGTCCGCGTGCACCACCTGGTCGGCGGCGCCCGCGACTGACCGGCTCCGCCCCGCACGGACCGAGGGCGGCACCCCGATCGGATCGGGGTGCCGCCCTCGGCTTTTTCATCCGGTCACTCGCCGCCGGGATCGATCTCCCGGCCCGAGGAGTCCCAGACCCGCATGGAGCCGTCGCCCTCCTGCGTCAGGATCAGGACGCCGCCCATCGGCTGGACCGAGCTCGGTGTCTCGGACTCGGCGAATTCGACGTCGATCCAGTCGCCCGGATCGATGACGCGCTCACCGCCGATGATCTCGAAGTGGACCGTCAGCGGTTCGTGCCGGTCGGCGTAGAAACGAGTTCTCATGGCACATCGTCCCAGTGCTGGAGCAGCCAGTCCATCAGGTCCGCCCGGGGGCCGGCGCTCTTGTTGCCCGCGGGGTTGGCGACCGGGTGGTACGGACGGAGCCGGTGGACCTCCGCGTACGCGTCACGCACGGTGGTGATCTCGGCCTTGCTGAACAGCTTCTTGACGTCGGCGAGATGCTCGACGTTCATCATCTTGTAGGCACCCTCGGCGTTGATCGGTCCGTCGCCGGTGGTGTTGTCCCAGAGCTTCTCGCCCAGCTGTTTGTTGTTCAGCCCCCTCAGCTTGCCGACGTTCAGGGCCTTCTTCATCTCCGCGGCGACGAGCTCGGACACCTTCAGCCCGCCGGTCACGTTCTTGATGGCGGCGGCGGAGGCGCCCAGTGAGGCCATCTCCGCCTCGAACGCCGCCAGGGCGCGCCCGGCCCTGATCGCGGCCCGCATCCCCACCACGGCCTTGCAGAGCAGGCCGAGGATCCCCGGGATCGCGAACTCCGCGGCGATCCAGGCGCAGCTGGACAGCTGGAGGTCCCAGAAGCAGCCCTTGATGTCGTCGAGCAGCGCGTGGACGATCCCCTTGACGGCCGCCTCGGCGAGGTCCCGGCCCGCGATGTGCTCGACCTTGTCCTTGGAGACGTCGATCGGCACCTGCGTCAGGTACTCGGAGGAGATGTTGCCGATGCAGTCGCCGAGCGGCACCTCCGGCAGGTCGCACATCAACAGCAGGTAGACCACCGTGCCGGTGACGTGGTGGCGGAAGGTGATGTCGCAGCCGCCGGTGCCGACGCAGTCGCTGATCGGCTCCGGAGCGTCCTTGAGACTGGCGACCCAGACGACGCCCTCGCCCGTGACGCCCTGTCCCTGGTCCGAGACGGCCGCGCTCTTGGCCGTCTTCTCCTCGGCCTTCCAGCTCTCGGATTCCTTGGCGATCACCTGGGCCTGGTCGGCGGCCTCCTGGGCGCGTGCGGCCGCCGCCTCGGCGGTGGTCGCGTCCTTCTCCGCCTGGGTGGCGACGCCGCGGGCGGCGCCCGCGTCGGCCTCGGCCCCCGCCGCGGCGGTGCGGGCGGATGCCGCGTCCCGCTCCGCGTCGGTGGCCGCGGAGTCCGCCGCGTTCGCGTATCCGTCGGCCGTGGTGGCCGCCGACTGGGCGGCCGCCGCGTCCTCGGTCGCCTGCTCGTGGTAGGCGACCGTCTTGGCCTCGGACGCCTTCGCGGCCTTCGCCGAGGCCGCGGCCTGGTTCGCCGACGCCTGGGCCGCCGCGGCCGACTTGGCCGCCTTCGCCGCCCAGTCCGCCGCCGAGGCTGCCGCCTCCGCCGCGACCTTCGCGTCCGCGTCGGCCTTGGCGGCCAGCGCCTTGGCCTCCGCCGCCGCCTTGGCGGCCTGGTCCGACTTGGCCTGGGCCACGGCCGCCTGGCGCTCGGCCGCGGTCTTCGCCGCCTGGCCCGTGAGGACCGCGAGGCCCGCCGAGGCGTCGGTCTCCTTGTACGGGGAGCCCATCTCGATGGCGTCGTTGGCTGGCTTGATCACCTGCGCCGCCGAGTCACGGGCGGCCGCGGCCGCCTGCGCCGTCGCGTAGGCGAACCCTGCCGTACGGATCGACTCGGCGCCCGCGGCGAGCGCCTCGGTGCGCGCCACGCTCGCGTCGGCCTTCGCCTTGGCCGCGTTCGCCTTGGCCGTGTCGGCCTGGGCCTTGGCGGTGATCGCGTTCCAGCTCGCCTGCCACGAGGCGTCGATCGCCTCGGCGGCGGCCGCGTGCGCCTTGGTGACGGCCGCGCCGGTGACGGCGACGTCGGCCTTGGCCTGGTCCGCCGCCGACTGGGCCCGCTTCGCGGCGCCTTCGGCCCGGGTGGCCGCGGCGCGCGCGTTGGACGCCGCCGTGGTGGCCGCGTTCGCGGCCGCGCGGGCGGCGGTGGCCGCGCTCGTGGCGTCGTTGGCCTCGGAGCGGGCCTTGGTCGCGGCGGCGCGGGAGGCCCCGGCCGCCGAGGTGCCCTCGTCCGCGGCGGCCTGGGACTCCGCCGCGGCCGCCTGGGCGTTCAGCGCGTCGCGCCGGGTCTCGGCGTCGATGGCGTCGTCACGGGCGGAGACCGCGTCCTGCTCGGCCTTGAGGGCGGCGTCCTTCTGCTCGCCGGCCGTGCGGCCGGCCGCCTGGGTGGCGGTGAGCTTCTCGGCCGCGATGCGGCGCTGGTCCTGCGCGGTGGACTCGGCTGCCGCCGCCTTGCCGCGCTCCGACTCCGCCAGTTCCTTCTGGGACTTGGCGTAGTCGCGCTCGGCCTCGGCCTTCTCCCGCTTGGCCTTGGCGTCGGCCGCCGCGTTCTTGGCGGTGGTCTCGGCCTCGGCGGCCTTGACCTGGGCCGCCTTGGCCTTCGCCGCGTTCTCGGCCGCCTTCACCGCCTGGGCGGCGGCTCCTTCGGCGGCCGCCTTGGCCTGCGCCTCGGCCTCCTGCGCCGCCTTGCGGCGGAACTCGGCCTTCGAGGCGTGGGCCTGGGTCATCGCCAGCGAGTTCAGGGTCTTGCTGTCGGCGGCCGAGGCCCGGGTGGCGTTCAGCGCCGTCTCGGTCGCCTTGGCCGCGGCCAGGGCGGCCGCGGCGGACGCCTTGGTGATCTGCGCCGCCTGCTGGCCGTAGAGCAGTCCGCGGCCGCGGGGCAGACCCGCCTGGTCGGCGAGCTGGTACGCCTGCGTCTGCGCAGCGGTGACGATGTCGGCCTGGGCCTGCGCGTCCTCAGCCGCGCGCGAAGCGACGTACAGCCGCCCGGTGGCGCGTGCCTTGGCCTGCTCGATCCAGGTGCGGGCCTTGGTGTACTCGGAGGCGGGCGGGCGTCCGCTGCCGGCCGGGACCTTCAGGAAGTGCGCTTCCCAGTCCGCGAGCCGGCTCGCGATCATCGACTGGCCCAGGGCCTCGGCCATCGCCTGCGCCGCGGTCTGAAGGTCCTTCGAGGCGGCCTGCTCCGCGCCCAGGATGGTGTCGCGCTGGGTGCGCTGGCCGGCGATCTCGTTCTGCCACTCCTGCGAGGCCACGGCCACCTCGGCCGTCAGCACCTGGTGGGGGTCCACCGGGTTGCTGGTGGCGCAGGAGGCGAAGCGCGCCTTCAGGTTCTCGACGTCGACCCGGAACTCCATGGTGTCCGGCTCGGGCGCCGCCGTCGGGAAGCCGCCGTTCTCCAGGAACATGCGCGCGTCGTCCGCGTACATGGGGTGACCGTGCTGCATGTCCCACTCCCACGCCGAGCGGTCCTCGTAGGACCCGTTGGGGTAGTAGCGGGCGTTGGCGATCGCCGTGACGGCGTCGGCGGACTCCTTGCTGGCGAGCGGGTGCGGATCCACGTAGTGGTCGTTCTCGCCGGTCCAGAAGCGGTCGGCGATCCAGCCCGCGAAGCCCGTCTCGGTGAAGATGCTCGGGTTCGGCGGCCACTGGAAGCCGGTGTACGTGTAGCCGGGCGGGGTGTCGAGCATGTAGAGCGAGGCCTGCCAGGCCTTGTCGCGCTCGTCCATCTCGGCGAACTTCGCGTCGGCGGCGGCGTGGTCCTTGTCGTACGCGGCGGCCAGCGGGGTGGGGTCCCAGAAGTTCGGCGCGGCGGCGGCGAGCAGCTCGCCCTCCGTGCCGTTCAGCCCGGCCCGGGCCACGGCCTTCATCTCCGCGCCGCCCTTGCGCAGGATGTTGCCGAGCAGGCACTGCGCGTCGCGGACCTTCTTGGCGTCGTTCAGGTCGTACCCGGAGGCCGCGGCGGGGCGGGCCGTGTCCAGGGAGTCGGCGGGCGGCTGGATGCCGCTGCCGGTGAAGGTGACCGCGGCGGCCGTGGCCACTGCGGTGGTGGTGAGGAAACGCGTCCAGGCGCCGGTGCGACGGCGTCTGGGCGGCGGTGCGTTCTTGCGCATACCGGTATCAGCCGTTCTGTTCAGAAGAGGACGTCGAAGGCGGCCCAGCCGGCGGTGCCGATCTGCACGCGGGGGGCGAAGGGAGCGGCGGCTTTGCCGGTGCCCTTGAACAGCCACAGCGCGCCCGAAGGCTCGCTGGCGATCAGATCGGTCTTGCCGTCGCCGTCGGTGTCACCGGCCGACACGAGCGCCTTGTACGCGTTCCAGCCCGCGCCGAGGGCGATACGGGTGCCCAGCGCGCCGTCGGCGACGGCACTGCCGGTACCCGGGTAGAGGTAGAGGTTGCCGTCGCTGTGGCGGGCGAGCAGATCGGCCTTGCCGTCGCCCGTGTAGTCGCCGCGGCCCGCGAGCGCGGTCATCGCGTTCCAGCCGCCCGAGCCGATCCTGACGCGGGCGGCCAGGGTGCCGTCGGGGTTGCCCGGGTAGAGCCACAGGGCTCCGGCCGCGTCCCGGCCGACGAGGTCGGGGCCCGACGTACCGCCCATGTTGCCCACGCAGACGAGCAGGTTGTAGATGTCCCAGCCGCTGCCGATGAGCTTCGTGTCGTTCCCGTGCTCGGCGGTGTAGTACAGGGAGTTGTTCATCCGGTGGTACAGGTCGTTGCCCCTGCCGCCCTCCGAGACGTTGGCCGCCGCGAGCGCGGTCGCGTCACCGAACCCGCCGCCCATTTCGTAACCGGCCTTGAGGCCACCGGTGCCGTTCGCCTCGTACGCGCGGAGCTTGCCGCTGCCGCGGGTGAACAGCGGGAAGGTCTTCAGGGGGCCCGCGGACTGGGCTCCGGCGGCCGCCGCGTTCTCGGTCCGGCCGGTCCAGAGCGGCGGCGCGGCTCCGGACACCCCCACCGCGACGGCGGCCAGCACCAGGCCGATCGCGCAGATCACCGCCCGGCGCACCGAGCGGTTCATCGTGTGCAGCATGAAAGTGCGGATCCTTAAGGACGTCACGAGCGCAGGCATGCCATGGGCACACCGAAGTGCTCGAGAGTCCCCCCGTGGACAGCCGCGCGCCGCGTCTGTGACAGCGGCGGCTTCACGCTAGTCGAGACATCAACTGCTGTGAAGATCCTATGAGTTACCTGTGGGTCACAACCCGGACGGCCCGTCCCCCGGCGAGGGGGACGGGCCGTCGGAAAGGCGGGTGAGCTGCGATTACTCCGGCGGGCCGATGTAGTTCTTGAGGCCCGGGACGGTGAGGGTGCCGCCGAACTGGCCGGCCTGGACGACCTTGACGTTCGTGAAGAACGCGAAGGGAACGTTCAGGGGCGGCGGGCTGTTCGGAGTGAACTCGATCGGGATCAGGCCGAAGAGGTTGCCCTTGAGGCTCTCCGTGTACATCGTCACCGTGGCGCCGCGGATCTTGGACGTGGAGCCCGGACGGGACTTCAGGTGGGCGACCTTCCCCTCCTTGCCGACCGTCTGGTACAGGTCCTTGATGTCCAGCGAGTCCGCCGTGAACTTCAGGACCTTCTTGGTCTTGCCGCCCGCGGTCTTCACCTCGACGATGCCGTGGTAGTCCAGGCCGTAGAGGGTCAGCATCGAGCTGTTGAGGTACCAGGGGTCGTCGGGCAGGAGCGGGATGCCCGGCTCCAGCTCGGCGTCGGCCAGCGCCTTGGCGTCGTAGGTCGGGCAGGGGAAGGGTTCCTTCCCGTCCGCGTCCTTCGAGGCCCCGGGCGTGGGCTTGGCGTCGTCGGCCTCGTCGTCCGACGCGTCCTGCGCCTTGTCGTCCGCCTTGTCGTCGGCGGTCTTGCCCGTCTCGTCCTTGGGGGTCGTGGCGGTGTCCTTGACCTCCTTGGACAGCTCCGAGACCTCGGCCCCGGCCTTCTTCGCCGCATCGCGGATCGCGTCCGCCGCCGGGTCGGGCGCGGGCGTGGTGGCAGGCTTGGCCGGGGTCGCGGGCGCCGGGGCGGCCGCCGTCCCCGTGCCCGTCAAGGGCTTGCCGAGCTCGTCGAGGACGCCCTTGAGCTTGTCGCCGACACCCAGCGGGTCCAGCGGGTTCACGGTCTTGGACGCCGACGGAACGACGGGGGCGACCGGAGCCGCCTGCTTCGCCGCCGGCTGTTCGGCGGGCTTGGCCGCCGGCTTCTGCGCGGGCTTCTCGGCCGACGCCGACTTCGACGCGGACGGGGTCACAACCGGCGAGGGGGTCGCGGTGGGCGAGGCACTCGGCGACGGCGTCTTCGAAGGGGACTTCGAGGGCGACGGCGTCGCGGTGTCCGCTTCCGCGGGCTCGTCGGACCGCGTCACGCACGGTCCCGGCGCGAAGGGGATCTCCTTGTCGTCGGCCAGGGCGAGCTTGGGCGCCATGCCCATCCCGACGAAGACCGCCGTCGGCATGGCCGCCAGCGCCATCGTCTTGCCGACGGGTATCTGGATCTTGGTCAGCAGCGACTTCCTGGGCGCCGCGTGCCGCGGACCCTTTCTCTCACGGGACTCTGCGCCTGGGGCCACACCCCGCTGCGTCTCGTCACCCCGCACTGTTCCTCCCGCCATCGGCGTGGGCAGTCGTCTCGCTCGCGTATGCCGTCTCCGTGTCACGCGGTCCGGGGATGCCCGGGTGCCCCGCCATCGCCTCGGCCCTGTCCGCCCCGTCGGCCCGTGCCGTCTCGTCCACCGGCTTGGCCGGAACCCACGCCAGCGCGAGTGCGCCGCCGATCATGGCCCCGGTGAAGCCCATGAAGAAACCGCCGAGGTTGGACATCGGCAGGGACACCAGGGCCAGCAGGATCGCGGCGACCCCGGCGAAGACCCGGGCGCCCTGCTGGAACCACAGGGCCAAGCCCAGCGTGACCAGGAGGATGCCGATGATCAGCGAACCGGAACCAGCCGTCGTCGCCATCGCGAAGGTGACGTTGCCGAGCCGGAGGTCCGCGTACGGGAAGTACATGATCGGGATACCACCGAAGAGCGTGAACAACCCGGCCCAGAAGGGACGGCGACCACTCCAGGCATGGAAGTGGTAGTACGCAGCGGTGAGCAAGGCGTCATCTTCGGCGCGCACGTAGACCGGGGCCTGGTGGTTCATGGACAACAGCTCCCTGGAAACGGTGGTACGGAGAAATCTGTGAAGCCCGGACGGGCGGGCGGGCGTCGGCTCTCACCACCGCCCGCCTGTCCGGTCATGCACCGGGACGGATTCAGTCCTTGATGTCCTGGTAGCACGGCTGGTCGCCACCGAGCAGGCGCAGCTTGAGGTCGGGCAGCTTGAAGGTGCCCGCCGTCGTCGCCCATGCCTTCTGCTTGACGTTGGTGAGGACCGCCTTCTTGGCGCGCTGCGAGAACAGCGCACCGTTGGACACCGTGCCGGCCTGCGGCTTGGTGGTGTGGCTGCCGTCGCCCACCGCCACACCGATGTCGAGGTCGGTGAACTCGGCGTCGGCGTCGAGCTCGGCAACATCCAGGTAGATGTTGTCCGCGACCGCCGGCTTGCCCTTGTTGCCCGTGCGCAGCTGGAGCGTGATGTTGCCGAGCGGAGTCGGCGTCACCAGCGACTGGCACATGTTGGTGATCTCGGCGTGACTGAACCCGGAGATGGTGACCGGGTGGTACACGTCGCCGGGGCCCTTGAGGTCCTTGCCCTTGGTGACGCTGCCGTACTGGATCAGGTTGTCACCGTCGAGCTTCTCGGCGCTGACCTTGAAGTCCTGGCCGGAGACGCTGAAGGACGCCGCGAGGGCACCCTGCGCCAGACCCACACCGACCGCGGCCGTGGCCGCGATGCTCGGCACCATGACGAGCGCGAAGCGCTTCCATCTGGTCCCACCACGAACCTGAGAACTCATTTTGTTCCTCCTTCTCGGACGTACATCTCCGGTCCGGGCCGTGCCCGTCCTGGGATGGGAGAAGTGCTACGTCCTCGGGAAGGAGCGCAGGCGGCCGAGCCGCGGCCTGGCCGCGTCCGGTACACCGGCGATCACCCCCGAGCGACAACCACTTGGCCACGCGTTCGCGCAACCTGGAGGACAGGCTCCACCGTGCGGCGGAGACCCCCCTGTCCCACGGCCGGTGCCACTGCCACCGGCCGGCTCGGTGGGGACCCTCCACCGCGGCTCCGGATGAGCGGCTCTGCGGGAAGGACCGAGCGTCGCCGATCGTGGTCCATTACAGGCCGGGGCACAAGGGGGTTCGTTACTGGCGGGTAACGGCCAGATAACCTACGTACGACCCACTGACGTCGGGCAGCAACACAGGGTGTCACCGAAGGCCACGACAGATCGGCGGAAGAGTGAACACACCGGACAGTTCACGGGGTTCGATTTACTGCGAGTAACAGCGGCCGCAATTACCAAGTTTTGGCAAAGTGCGACCGCTGTTGGGCTTCGTGTCAACAATCGCCGGTGGTCCACCGGCCCACGGGGCGCCTCTCGACGGCGCCTCTAGAACAGCACCCGCGCCAGCGCCGTGCGGGCCGCCGACACGCGCGGATCGTCCGCCCCGATGACCTCGAACAGCTCCAGCAGCCGCACCCGTACGGCGTCGCGGTCGTCACCGAACGTCACGCGGACGGTGTCCACCAGGCGCCCGAAGGCGTCCTCCACGTGGCCGCCGACCAGATCCAGGTCCGCCGCGGCGATCTGCGCCGCCGGGTCGCTCGGCTTCTCGGCCGCCTCGGCGCGCACCACCTGCGGGTTCATGTGCTGGACGCGGGCAAGGAGTTCGGCCTGGGACAGGCCCAGCCTCGCCTCGGTGTTGGCCGGGTCGTCGGCCAGTACGTTCTTGTACGCCTGCACCGCGCCGCCCAGGTCACCGGCGTCGAGCGCGACGACGGCCGCCTCCAGCAGCGCGTCGTACGGGCCCGCCGGGGCCGCGGCCCCGGCGACCGGGGCGGCCGGCGCCTCGGCGCTCGGGTCGACCTCGATGCCGATGATCCCGAAGCGCTCCTCCGCGACCTGGACCAGCTGGGCCAGCGTCGCGCGGACCTCCTGCTCGGGGGCCACGCCCTGGAACAGCGGCAGGACCTGGCCCGCGACCACGGCGAAGACGGCCGGAATGCCCTGGATGCCGAACTGCTGCATCAGCATCTGGTTGGCGTCGACGTCGACCTTGGCCAGCACGAGGCGGCCGTTCGCCTCGACGGTCAGGCGCTCCAGCAGGGGGCTGAGCTGCTTGCACGGCTCGCACCACTCGGCCCAGAAGTCGAGGACGACCGGGACCTCCGCGGAGAGCTGGAGGACATCGCGTTCAAAACCGGCCTCGTCTACGTCGATGACGAGGGCGGACGGCGGCAGCGCACCGGGGGAGGCGGGGGCGCCGCCCTGGGCGGCACGCCGGGCCGCCTCCGCGCGCGCCTGCTCGGCCTTCGCCTTGGCCTCGCCGGCCGCCTTCACCGCGGCGAGGTCTACGACGCCGCTCATGGACATGTTTCTGGGCTGCATGCGTACATCCTCCCCCGAGTGCGCGCACCGACGAAAAAGATCGGCCGAATCGGACCCAACCTTCTTGCTGTGTGGCGCCTGGTCCCCACCTGGCGCCGGTAGCTCGCGTGGTTGTCGCTCTTACGCTACGACCCGTAGCGTAACTCCCTTCGCCCCTCGGCGCCCCGTGATCCGATCCGTGATCTGAACCACACCTTCAGGGGTCCGGGCGGTTCCCCTACCGGCGGGTATGGTCTCGGCCATGCGCAACCCCAGCTCAGGCCCCACCCCCACCCCGCCCGGCGGCCGCACCGGCCGTCCGCGCAGTGCGGCGGCGGACGCCGCGATCCTCGCCGCGACGCGCGACGCGCTGGTGGAGCTGGGCTGGTCGAAGCTGACGATGGGCGACGTCTCGGCGCGGGCCGGGGTCGCGAAGACCACCCTCTACCGGCGCTGGGCGGGCAAGAACGAGCTGGTCGTGGACGCGGTGGCGGAGCTCTTCGACTCCCTGGAGCTGCCCGACCGGGGCTCCCTGGAGGCGGACATCGAGTACGTGGTCCTGCGCTTCGCGGAGCTGCTGCGGCGCCCGGAGGCCCGTACGGCCCTGATGGCGGTGGTCGCGGAGTCCACCCGGGACGAGGCCCTGCGCGACCGGATCCGGTCGGCGATCGTGGACCGGCAGAAACGTCTCGTCGTACTGGGCCGCGAGCGGGCGCAGGCCCGCGGCGAACTCCCGTACGAGGAGGACGAGTCCCTCGCGGGCCGCACCACGGACCTGATCTTCGACGTCATCGCGGGCACGGTGGTCCACCGCGCCCTGGTCAGCTCGGAGCCGGTCGACGAACTGTGGGTCGCCACCTTCACGGCCCTCCTGATGCACGGCCTGCGCGGCCCGGCCCCGGCGGCCTGACCCGGCTCCCGCGGACACGGAAAAGGGCCGGCCGCGCCCCCACCCGTACGGGCGGGGGCGCGACCGGCCCTCCAGCGTCGAGCCGCCGCCACAGCACTAGAAGCCGGGCGGCTCCGTGTAGGTGCCCCACTCGTCGCGCAGGACGTTGCAGACCTCGCCCATCGTGGCCTCGGCGCGCACCGCGTCGAGCATGGCCGGGATCATGTTCGAGCCGTCGCGCGCCGCGTCGAGCATCGCGGTCAGCGCCGCCTTGACCTTGGCGTCGTCGCGCCGGCCCTTGCGCTCGGCCAGTTCGCGGACCTGGACCCGCTCCACCTCGTGGCTGACCCGGAGGATCTCCAGGTCCCCGGTGACCGATCCGTGGTGGACGTTGACGCCGACGACCCGCTTGTCGCCCTTCTCGAGCGAACGCTGGTACTGGAAGGCCGACTCGGCGATCTCCCCGGTGAACCAGCCGTCCTCGATGCCGCGCAGGATGCCCGAGGTGATCGGCCCGATCGGGTGCTGCCCGTTCGGGTGGGCGCGCAGGCCGCGCTCCTTGATCTGCTCGAAGATCTTCTCCGCGTCCGCCTCGATGCGGTCGGTGAGCTGCTCGACGTACCAGGAACCGCCCAGCGGGTCGGCCACATTGGCCACGCCGGTCTCCTCCATCAGCACCTGCTGCGTGCGCAGGGCGATCTCGGCGGCCTGCTCGCTCGGCAGGGCGAGCGTCTCGTCGAGGGCGTTGGTGTGCAGCGAGTTCGTCCCGCCCAGGACGGCCGCGAGGGCCTCCACGGCGGTGCGCACGACGTTGTTGTACGGCTGCTGCGCGGTCAGCGAGACCCCGGCGGTCTGGGTGTGGAAGCGCAGCCACATCGCCTTGTCGGTCTTGGCGCCGTACTCCTCCTTCATCCAGCGGGCCCAGATCCGGCGGGCGGCGCGGAACTTGGCGATCTCCTCGAAGAAGTCGAGGTGCGCGTCGAAGAAGAAGGAGAGCCCGGACGCGAAGTGGTCCACGTCCAGCCCGCGGGAGAGGCCCAGTTCCACGTACCCGAAGCCGTCGGCGAGGGTGTACGCGAGCTCCTGCGCGGCCGTGGCCCCGGCCTCGCGGATGTGGTAGCCGGACACGGAGAGCGGCTTGTACGCCGGGATGCCGGCGGCGCAGTACTCCATGAGGTCGCCGATGAGGCGCAGGTGCGGCTCGGGCTCGAAGAGCCACTCCTTCTGGGCGATGTACTCCTTGAAGATGTCGGTCTGGAGCGTCCCGTTGAGGACGGCCGGGTCGACTCCCTGCCGCTCGGCGGCGACGAGGTACATGCAGAAGGCGGGCACGGCGGGCCCGGAGATGGTCATGGAGGTGGTGACGTCCCCGAGCGGGATGTCCTTGAACAGCACCTCCATGTCGGCGGCGGAGTCGATGGCGACCCCGCAGTGCCCGACCTCGCCGAGGGCGCGGGGGTCGTCGGAGTCCCGCCCCATGAGGGTGGGCATGTCGAAGGCGACGGAGAGCCCGCCGCCGCCGGCGGCCAGGATCATCTTGTAGCGCTCGTTGGTCTGCTCGGCGTTCCCGAAGCCGGCGAACTGCCGGATGGTCCAGGTCCGGCCGCGGTACCCGGTGGGGTGCAGACCGCGGGTGAAGGGGTACTCCCCCGGCCAGCCGATGCGCTCGAATCCCTCGTACGAGTCGCCGGCCCGGGGCCCGTAGACGGGATCGACGTCATCCCCGGAGAGCGTGGTGAAATCGGCCTCGCGCTTGCGGGCCTTGTCATAACGGGCCTGCCAGCGGCGGCGGCCCTCCTCGATGGCGTCAGCGTCCATACCGTTGAATTTACTAGGACGTCCTAGTAAATGTCGATGGGCAACCCCCGGAGAGTCACCCCGGGGGCGGTACGGTCGAGCGAAACGCGAGTGTTCAGGCCTTCGCGGTGGCGAGGGAGTCGGTCACGAGCGGCTCGATCTCGGCGCGGACCTTGCGCTCGACGAAGAACGCGGCGAGCGGGATCGTGCCGGAGAGCATGACCCACAGCATCTTGCCGAACGGCCACTTCGCCTTGGAGCTCAGGTCGAAGGCGAAGACCACGTAGATCATGAAGAGCACGCCGTGCGCCTGGGACACCACGAACGTCAGGTCCGCGCCCTTGTCGAAGCCGTACTTGAAAATCATGCAGGTGCAGAGCACCAGCAGCATGACGGCAGTGGCAAAGGCCATCACCCGGTAGCGGGTCAGCACGCTCTTCTTCATGCCGTCGAGCCTAGCCGTCCGGTTTGCGCGATCTTGACGGGGGCGGCGTGATCCCCGCTACGCACCTTCGCTACGCCTCTTCGAAGTCGTCGGCGGCGACCCGCAGGGGCCTCAGGAGGGCGAAGATCTCGCCGCACTCCTCGGCGTCGTACGCGCCCAGGCCGAAGTCGATCTCCATCAGGTCCCGCGTCGCCGCCTCGACGACCTCGCGACCCTTGTCGGTGATGGAAGCGAGGGTGCCGCGGCCGTCGTTCGGGTTCGGGCGCTTGGCGACGAGGCCGGACCGCACGAGGCGGTCCACCGTGTTCGTCACCGAGGTCGGGTGGACCATCAGCCGCTCGCCGATCTTCGACATCGGCAACTCGCCCGCCTTGGAGAAGGTCAGCAGCACCAGCGCCTCGTACCGCGCGAAGGTCAGCCCGTACGGCTTGACCACCGCGTCGACCTCGCCGAGCAGGATCTGGTGCGCCCGCATGATCGAGGTGATGGCGGCCATCGAGGGCACCGGCCCCCAGCGCTGCTGCCAGAGCTCGTCGGCGCGGGCGATGGGGTCGAAGGGAAGGCTGAGCGGCTTTGGCACGCCTGCGACCCTACCGGTCGGTCATTTGGCGGGGTGCCCCGTCTCACTCCTCGGCCCAGACGGGGCAGGGCGCGGGCTGGCCGGGCGGCCGATCCGGCAACGCGTTCGGACGGTGAGCGCAGGCTCCCACACGGGCTCCCACGCGGGCCCCCGCCCGGGGCCCGGCGGGGGGGGCGAGCAGTGTCGCACCCTCGCCCGACATGCCCCTTATGTCACGCTATCCCGGTCCGCTGCCCGACCCTTCGTCCCGAGGAAGCCGGATGCCAGGCCGTCGCCGCACCGCCGCCCGCCGCCACCCCCTCCCCACCGCCCTCGCCGCCGCCACCGGCCTCGCGCTGCTGCTCGCCGCCGCCCCCGGGTGCGGCCCGGCTCCCGAGGCGAGGCCGCAGTCCGCGCCGCCCGAGGGGCCCGCGGCGGCCGGCCCGGCCGAGGAGTCCCCCTTCTGGGTGGACCCGCAGAGCGACGCCGCCCGGCAGGTGGCCGCCTGGGAGGCGCAGGGACGCAACAGCGACGCCCAGGTGCTGCGCCGGATCTCCGACCGGCCCATGGCGCTGTGGGGGCCGGCGGGCGACCCGGGTCCGGAGATCCGCCGGGCGCGGGCCGGCGCCAGGGCGGCCGGCCGGACCCTGGTACTGGCCGCGCACAACATCCCGTACCGGGACTGCGGGCAGCACCCGGCAGGCGGCGCCCGGGACGCCGCCGCGTACCGCAAGTGGATCGGCGCCGTCGCCGACGGCATCGGCGACGGCAAGGCCCTCGTCGTCCTGGAGCCGGACGCCGTCCCGCACGTCGTCGACGGCTGCACCCCGGCCGACCGCCGCGACGAGCGCTTGCGACTGCTCTCCGAGGCCGTCGACCGGCTCAAGCGGAACAAGAACACCAAGGTCTACCTGGACGCCGGCGACCCGGCCCGGATCCCGGATCCGGCGAAACTCGTCGAGCCCCTCGGCAGGGCCGGGCTCGCCCGCGCCGACGGCTTCTCCCTCAACGTCTCCGGCTTCCAGCCCGACGAGGGCGGCCGCGCGTACGGCGCCAGGATCTCCGAGGCCACCCAGGGCAAGCACTTCGTCATCGACACCAGCCGCAACGGCGACGGCCCGCTGGCCGGAGACCGCGCGCAGACCTGGTGCAACCCGCCGGGCCGGTCCCTGGGCACCCCGCCGACCGACCGGACGGGCGACCCGCTCGTGGACGCGTACCTGTGGGTCAAGCGTCCCGGCGAGTCCGACGGGACCTGCCGCGGCGGCCCCGCCGCCGGCCGCTGGTGGCCCGACTACGCCCTGGGGCTGGCCCGTCGCTCGAAAGGCTGAAGCACCGTCCCCGCCTGGCCAAAACTCCTTGCCGGAAGGGGAGTTGGCGAGGATCCTGTCCGCTACGGGCACGTGGAGGGGGATCCGCAATGGCTGGTGCTGTGGATCGGCGCCGAGGCGCATCCGTTGAACAACATCGCCAGGGCGACGACCGTACGGATCCACCCCGACCGCAAGGCCGCGGTCGGACGCTTCACCACGGCCGTCGTCACGCTGGCGGTGGTGACGCTGCTCGCCCTCTGGGCGCTCAAGCAGACCACCACGGGCGACGACCGGGAGACCTTCACCCGCTTCGCGGTGATCGCCGCCCTGGCCGTGGCCGTCCTCGCCGTCGTCCGGCTGGTCTCGGCGATGCTGACGAGGACCACGAGGTGCACTACCTCGTCCACAGCATCATGGACTCGATCGACGATCCGCACGCCGACTTCGAGGTCAAGGTCAACAACTACATCGGGCAGGTCGGCGACAACATCAACATGTTCGGCGGCCGCAACAACACGGGCAAGGTGGGCAGATGACCGGCAACGAGGGCTACCGGGTCGGCCAGATCGGCGACAACGTCAACGTCTACGGCGGAACCGGCAACATCGGCCAGATCAAGAACACCTACAACGGCCCCCAGGACCCGCAGGCCGTCTACCGCGAGATGATCGGCCTGATCCAGGTGCTCCGCGGCCAGGTCTCGGCCGCGGACCGCGAGGTCATCGACGAGTCCCTGGAGACCGTCCACGAGGGCGACGCCGCGCCCCCGGGGGCCGTGCGCCGGGCGCTCGGCGCCATCGCCGGGGTCGCCGCCGTGGTGGGCGAGGTCGGACTGCCGGTGGTCGAAGCGGTCCGCCGCTTCCTCGCCCTGCTCGGCGGCTGACCCCTTCCAGGCGTCGGCGGCGCGGAGAGGCGGGGCGGGGGTTCAGCCTCGGGCCAGGTGCCGTTCCATCGTGGCGGCTGCTCCCGCCCCGACACCACGAGGTGAGCCAGGCTTGGCGGGGCGTAATACGCGTCATACACTATGGCTGTGGCCAAGACCAGGATCAGCATCAGCCTTGAGCAGGAGCAGGCCGAGCGCATCAGGCGGCATGCCGAGCGAGCCGGCTTGGACGTTTCCGCGTATCTCGTGCACGCCGCGACGCGGCAGATGGCGGAGACCGAAACCATAGAGGCGCAGTTCGCGGACGTGGACGCCTTGATCGCCGCGGCTGAAGTCGAGGCTGCGGGCGCGCCGCAGGATGACACGGCCGTCGGGGCACTGACGGAGCAGGAGCGGCGGGAGGTCGAAGCGGCCCTCGATCTCGTCTACGGGGCGGATCGGCCCGGTGCGCGTTCCGGAAAAGCCGCGTGAGCGCGGGAAGGGTCCCCGTCTACGACTCCGGGATGCTCATCGCTCTTGCCGACCGCAAGGCCAAGGCGGTTCACTTGCATGAAGCCCTGAAGGAGACCCCGCACCGGGCCCTCGTCCTCGGGCCGGTGCTGGCTCAGGTGTGGCGTCCCGACCCGGCGCTGGTACATGCGCTGGCCACGACGCTCAAGGACTGTTCCGTGCCACAGGCAAGGACTTCGGCCCCGCCGATGCGCGAGACGAAGGCGGGCCGTCCGGAGTGCATCGCCTGCGCGATGGGCTTCGACCTGACGGACTGGCGCAGAATCGGTACCGTCCTCGGGGAGGCCCAACTCCCCCCGAAGAAGCGGCCGGACGCCGTTGACGCCTGCGTGGCCCTGGCCGCCGCGAAGCACGGCAGCGCGGTGATCTTCACCAGTGATCCGGAGGACATCACCGCGTACCTGTCGGTGCTTCAGCCGCCCGATGTGCACGTCCACGCCGTGTGACACGTCCGCGCCGTGCGAGCGGGTAGGGCCGTGGGGGGCGCTCAGCCCTCCGCCAGGTGCCGTTCCACCGTCTCGACCTTCGAGGTGATCCCGTCGGTGACACCGGGGCGGATGTCGGCCTTGAGGATGAAGGACACCCGGGGCGAGCGCGCTTCGACGGCCTCCACGGCACGCTTCACCACGTCCATCACCTCGTCCCACTCGCCCTCGACGGTGGTGAACATGGCGTCGGTGCGGTTCGCCAGCCCCGACTCCCGTACGACGCGCACGGCGTCGGCGACGTACTCGCCGACCTCCTCGCCGACCCCCAGCGGGGTCACGGAGAACGCGACGATCATGCGCGGGCCGCCTCGCGCGCCCGCGCGGCCAGCACGCTGTCCGCCTCCTCGCGCTTGAGCAGCCGGTCGCCGTACAGGCCGCCGAAGGGCAGCAGCGCCAGCAGGAAGAACAGGCCGAGCTTCTTGCCCGGCCACTTCGCCTTGTTCCAGACATCCAGCAGGAAGACCGCGTAGATGACGAACAGGATCCCGTGGAGGATGCCGAGCGGCATCATCAGGTAGTCGATGTCCGAGACCCGGCTCAGCAGCGAGCCGAAGATCAGCAGGGCCGGGAACGACAGGGCCTCCGGGACGGAGATGAGGCGCAGCCGGTGCAGGGCGGAGGCGGTCTTGATGTCCACGTGGAACCTTCGGGTGGGTGCCGGGGGTCCGTTCCAGTGTCTCAGCCGGTGCACGGGATCTTGACCCGGGCCCCGGTCGGCGTCCGAGTGTGGCGGATATCGGCCAACAGGCCCTGTTCGGGCTCGCCCTGTGCCGATAACGTCATCCCGTGGCTCAGTTCCGACTCCAAGGCAGCAAGGTGCTCGCCGTCGACCTGACCGGGGACGCCGTCAAAGCGAAGAACGGCTCCATGGTCGCGTACGACGGTCAGATGGCCTTCAAGAAGATGACAGGCGGCGGCGAAGGCCTCCGCGGCATGGTGACCCGGCGGCTGACCGGCGAGCAGATGACCGTGATGGAGGTCCAGGGACACGGCACCTGTTTCTTCGCCGACCGGGCGAGTGAGATCAATCTGGTCAATCTGCGCGGCGAGAAGCTCTACGTCGAGTCGAGCAACCTGCTGTGCACCGACGCCGGCCTGCGCACCGGCACCACCTTCACGGGCCTGCGCGGCGCGACGACGGGCAACGGCCTGTTCACCACGACCGTCGAGGGCTCGGGCCAGGCGGCGATCATGTCCGACGGCCCGGCGGTGGTGCTGCGCGTGAGCGCCCAGTACCCGCTCTCCGTCGACCCGGGGGCGTACATCGCGCACACCGGCAACCTCCAGCAGTCCTTCCAGTCCGGCGTGAACTTCCGCACGCTGATCGGCGAGGGGTCGGGCGAGTCCTTCCAGATCCGCTTCGAGGGCGAGGGCCTGGTGTACGTGCAGCCCAGCGAGCGCAACACCATCGGGGGCGACATCTGATGCCGTTCCGCGAGATCAACTCGAAGATGGTCGAGGCCCAGGTCGTCCCGGGGCAGAAGATGTACAGCCAGCGGGGCGCGATGCTCGCCTACCGCGGCGACGTCTCCTTCACCCCGAGCATCACCGGCGGCCAGGGCGGGGTCATGGGCATGATCGGGCGCCGCGTGGCGAACGAGCAGACCCCGCTGATGACGGTCGAGGGCAGCGGCACCGTGATGTTCGGCCACGGCGGCCACCACATCCAGGTCGTCAACCTCACCGGCGAGACCCTGTACGTGGAGGCCGACCGGCTGCTCGCCTTCGACGGCACCCTCCAGCAGGGCACGATGTTCATGGGCTCGCAGGGCGGCGTCATGGGCATGGTGCGCGGCCAGGTGACCGGACAGGGCCTGTTCACCACCACCCTCAAGGGCCACGGCGCGGTCGCCGTGATGGCCCACGGCGGGGTCATCGAGCTCCCGATCACCCCGAACCGCCCGGTCCACGTGGACCCGCAGGCGTACGTCGCCCACCACGGGGACGTCCGCAACAAGCTCTCCACGGCGCTGGGGTGGCGGGACATGGTCGGGCGCGGCTCGGGCGAGGGGTTCCAGCTGGAGCTGTCCGGCCAGGGCGCGGTGTACGTACAGGCCTCGGAGGAGAAGCTGTGAACTTTGGTCCCGTGACGGTCGGCCCCGGGGGCCCCGGCGGCCCGACGGTCTTCGACCCGTACACCCTGCCCTCCGACGACAACGTGAACGCGTACACCTTCTGCGTGGAGCTCAAGGGGAGCCAGTGGTTCCTGCAGAAGGGCAAGATGATCTCGTATTACGGGCGCATCGAGTTCAACGGAGTCGGCAACGGCCGCTTCGACCGGCTGCTGCGCACCAGCTTCCACTCGCCGCTGCACGCGAGCGACTGGGTGGTGGCCGAGGGGCAGGGCAAGATGCTGCTCGCCGACCGGGCCTTCGACGTGAACTCGTACGACCTGGACAACGGGAACCTGACCATCCGGTCGGGGAACCTGCTGGCCTACCAGCCTTCGCTGGCGCTCAAGCAGTCGATCGTCCCGGGTTTCCTCACGCTGATCGGAACCGGCAAGTTCGTGGCGGCGTCCAACGGACCGGTGGTGTTCATGGAGCCGCCGCTGCGCGTCGACCCGCAGGCGCTGGTGGGATGGGCCGACTGCCCCTCCCCCTGCCACCACTACGACCACGGCTACATGTCGGGCGTGATCGGCGGACTGCGCTCGCTGACGGGCCTCGGGGGCTCCTCCGGCGAGGAACACCAGTTCGAATTCGTGGGGGCGGGAACGGTGCTGCTGCAGTCTTCGGAGATGCTGATGGCGGAGCAGGCGGTCGGCGCGGTGGGCGCCGGTGCGGCCACCGGTCAGGCGCAGGGCGTTCCTGGCGCGGGCCAGGGTCCGCTGGGACAGCTCGGCGTGCCCCGGATGCCGGGACAGCTGGGTGATCTCCAACGGCGCTTCGGCCTGTAGCAGCCCTCGAATTCCGCTCGCAGTTTTGTACGCAATTCAACTTCTTAGGTAGAGTTCATTCATGGAGACCATCGAGACCGAGACGGCCACGCGCTGGCTGACCGACGCCGAGCAGTGCGCCTGGCGCACCCACCTGGACGTCAGCAGACTGCTGATGCACCAGCTGGAAAAGGATCTCCAGCCCTTCGGACTCACCAACAACGACTACGAGATCCTCGTGAACCTCTCGGAGTCGGACGACCACCGCATGCGGATGAGCGATCTCGCGACCGCGACCCTGCAGTCCAAGAGCCGGCTGTCCCACCAGATCACACGCATGGAGACGGCGGGCTTCGTCCGCCGCATGAACTGCGAGTCCGACCGCCGCGGCCTGTACGCGGTGCTCACGGACGAGGGTATGGAGACGATGCGCAAGGTCGCCCCGCACCACGTGGCGTCCGTGCGCCGGCACTTCATCGACCTGCTGCCGCCGGAGGCCCTGGCGGCGCTGCGCGGCTCGCTGGGCCCGGTCGCCGAGCACCTGCGCGACAACCGCGGCAAGGGCTGACGGGAGCCGCCCCCATCCGGGGTGCCGTCCTCGGCGGCAGCCCGGACAATGGGTGGTCGGAACGCTCGCTCGCCGGCCGCCCGCCGAGCAACCGTCAGCGCATGGCCGGCCTGAGGAGGTCAGCCATGCACTGCACGCCCAAGGCATGCGTCTCCACGGCCGCAGCCGTGGCCCTGATGATCGGGGGCCCGGTGGCGGCCGCCGCCGCAAACACGGCCGACGCGGCGGGATCCGCCCCAGCGGCCGCGGCGGCCCGCTCCGACATGAACGCCGAGCAGGCAGCCGCCGCCGCGCTGAAGAAGTACCCCGGCGTCGTGGAGTCCCTCGACAAGGACGACGCCGTCTGGCACGTCGACGTCATCGGCAAGAACGGCAAGCACGCGGAACTGACCGTCGACACCCGCAGCGGCAAGGTCTTCGCCGAGAACGCGGACGAGGACAGCGACGACAACGGCGGGAACAAGGCGCTCATCGCCGCGAAGGTCACCGCCCAGCAGGCGATGAAGGCAGCCCTTGCGGCACACCCCGGCCAGGTCTGGTCGGTGGAGTGGGACGACGATGACGACAGCGGCGCCCGCTACTGGCACGTCGAGATCAAGTCCGGCGACAAGACCACCGACGTGCACGTCGACCCCACCTCGGGGAAAGCGACGGTGTCGCACTCGGACTCGCACGACAACGACAACGACAACGACAACAACTGACACCCACCGGCCCGCGGGATCTGATGCGGACCGGATCGGGCGCCCCTAGACTGGCGAGCGCCCGGTTTACCCCGATCTTCGAGGGAGTGGCGTCATGGCCAAGCGCGGCAACAAGAAGCGAGCACGCAAGAAGAAGAAGGCGAACCACGGCAAGCGTCCCAACGCCTGACCGGTCCGCCCCCCAGACGCAGCGGAGCCGCGCCCCGGAAGGAACGGGGCGCGGCTCTCGCGTAGGCGCACGGCGCAGGGCATACGCGCCCCCTCGGGTCTCTGCCCCTCAGGCCTCCGTCAGCGTCTCCAGCAGCACGTCCGCGGCGGCGTACGGGTCCAGCTCGCCCGCGGCGACGCGGGCCGCCAGCGCGTCCAGCCGGGCGTTGCCGTGCAGATCGGCCATCCGGGCGCGCAGGGCCGTCACCGCGATCGTCTCGACCTCGCGCGCGGCCCGCGCCGTACGCCGCTCGGCCAGCACCCCGTGCTCGTCCATCCACGCCCGGTGCTTCTCCAGTGCCTCGACGAGCTCGTCGATGCCCTGCGCCCGCGCGGCGACGGTCTTGACGATCGGCGGCCGCCAGTCCCCCGGGCCCCGGGACTCCCCCAGGCCCAGCATGTGGTTCAGCTCCCGCGCGGTGGCGTCCGCGCCGTCCCGGTCGGCCTTGTTGACCACGTAGACGTCGCCGATCTCCAGGATCCCCGCCTTCGCGGCCTGGATCCCGTCGCCCATCCCGGGGGCCAGCAGCACCACCGAGGTGTCCGCCTGCGCGGCGATCTCCACCTCCGACTGCCCGACCCCGACCGTCTCGACCAGGATCACCTCGCAGCCCGCCGCGTCCAGCACCCGGATCGCCTGCGGCGCCGCCCAGGCGAGGCCGCCCAGGTGCCCGCGGGTGGCCATGGAGCGGATGTAGACCCCCGGATCGGAGGCGTGGTCCGACATCCGCACCCGGTCGCCGAGCAGCGCGCCCCCGCTGAACGGCGAGGACGGGTCCACCGCGAGGACGCCGACCCGCTTGCCGGCCTTGCGGTACGCGGAGACCAGCGCCGAGGTCGATGTGGACTTGCCCACGCCCGGCGAGCCCGTCAGCCCCACCACGTACGCGTTGCCGGTGAGCGGGGCCAGCGCCGCCATCACCTCGCGCAATTGCGGGGACGCCCCCTCGACCAGCGAGATCAGCCGGGCCACCGCTCTGGGCCTGCCCTCACGCGCCTGGGCCACCAGCTGGGGGACGTCCACCGCCGTCATACGTGCTGCGCTCCTCGGTTCTCGTACGGGGTACGGGTGCTGCTGCGGCCGCGGCCGGGGGGGCCTCAGGCCCCGGGGACGCGGACGATCAGGGCGTCGCCCTGGCCGCCGCCACCGCACAGCGCGGCCGCGCCGACCCCGCCGCCGCGGCGCTTGAGCTCGAGCGCCAGGTGCAGCACCACACGGGCGCCGGACATGCCGATCGGGTGTCCCAGGGCAATGGCGCCGCCGTTGACGTTCACCTTTTCCGGGGTCACGCCGAGGTCCTTCATTGACTGCACCGCGACGGCGGCGAAGGCCTCGTTGATCTCGATCAGGTCCAGGTCGGCGACCTCCAGACCGTCCTTCTTCAGGGCGTGCAGGATGGCGTTCGACGGCTGCGACTGCAGCGAATTGTCGGGACCGGCCACATTGCCGTGGGCGCCGATCTCGGCGAGCCACTCCAGGCCCAGCTCCTCGGCCTTGGCCTTGCTCATCACGACCACGGCGGCCGCGCCGTCGCTGATCTGGGAGGCGGTGCCGGCGGTGATGGTGCCGTCCTTGGCGAAGGCCGGGCGCAGCTTGCCGAGGGACTCCGCGGTGGTCTCCGGGCGGATGCCCTCGTCCTGCGAGAAGACCACCGGCTCGCCCTTGCGCTGCGGGATCTCGACCGGGGTGATCTCGGCCTCGAAGATGCCGTTCTTCTGCGCGGCCGCGGCCCGCTGGTGCGAGACGGCGGCGAACTCGTCCTGCGGGGCGCGCTCGATGCCCAGGCGGGTGTTGTGCTTCTCGGTGGACTCGCCCATCGCGATGTTCTCGAAGGCGTCGGTGAGGCCGTCGTAGGCCATCGCGTCGAGCATCTCGATGGCACCGTACTTGTAGCCCTCGCGGGACTTCGGCAGCAGGTGCGGGGCGTTGGTCATGGACTCCTGGCCGCCCGCGACCACGATGTCGAACTCACCGGCGCGGATCAGCTGGTCGGCCAGCGCGATGGCGTCCAGGCCCGAGAGGCACACCTTGTTGATGGTGAGCGCGGGCACGTTCATGGGGATGCCGGCCTTGACCGCGGCCTGGCGGGCGGGGATCTGGCCCGCGCCGGCCTGGAGCACCTGGCCCATGATCACGTACTGGACCTGGTCGCCGGAGATCCCGGCCCGGTCCAGCGCGGACTTGATGGCGAAGCCGCCGAGGTCGGCACCCGAGAAGGACTTCAGCGAGCCGAGCAGCCGGCCCATGGGCGTGCGGGCCCCGGCGACGATCACTGAAGTGGTGTTGTTCGATCCGGACATGAGGCACAGCCCCTTGAGGATGAGGAGTGAACGAGGGTTTACATGAATGTACTGAGCAGTACCCGCGGCGTCACCGGGCTGTCGGTGTGATCGCTGGCACGTTGCGTGACCACCCCCTTCGGCGGTGCACTGGTCCCATGCTGACAAGAATCGACCACATCGGGATCGCCTGCTTCGACCTGGACAAGACTGTCGAGTTCTACCGTGCCACCTACGGCTTCGAGGTGTTCCACTCCGAGGTCAACGAGGAGCAGGGCGTGCGCGAGGCCATGCTCAAGATCAACGGGACCTCCGACGGCGGAGCCTCCTACCTCCAGCTCCTGGAGCCCACCCGCGAGGACTCCACCGTGGCAAAGTGGCTGGCCAAGAACGGCGAGGGCGTCCACCACATCGCCTTCGGGACCGAGGACGTCCTCGGCGACTCCGAGGCCATCCGCGGCAAGGGCGTCCGCGTCCTCTACGACCAGCCCCGCACCGGTTCCATGGGGTCCCAGATCACCTTCCTGCACCCCAAGGACTGCGGCGGAGTCCTCACCGAACTCGTCACCTCCAACCCGCAGCACTGATGTCCCGATTCCCCGGCCGGTAGAGTGGCCATGGCTCGGCCGGGGTTCGGTGCGGAGACGGGGTCGGGGCCTGTGATCCCTGCCCCGGCATCTGACACCATTCCCCGGGGGCGTCGTTCAGCGGGCGAGCGATGCTCAATTGGGAGTGAGCTTGCGACCAGGGGACGGATGGGACCGCGCTGTGCGGGGCTACGAAAGCCAGGAGAGCCATCAGGCCGAGGTCGACCATCTCTCGCGCTTCGAAGCCGAGATGGAGCGGCTGAAGAAGGAGCGCGGGAAGGCCGTCCAGCACGCTGAGGACCTGGGATACCAGGTCGAGGTGCTGCGCGCCAAGCTCCATGAGGTACGCCGCAATCTGGCGTCCCGGCCCGCTTACGACAGCGCGGACATGGGCTATCAGGCGGAGCAGCTGCTTCGCAATGCCCAGATCCAGGCCGACCAGATGCGCTCCGACGCCGAGCGCGAGCTGCGCGACGTCCGGGCACAGACCCAGCGGATCCTCCAAGAGCACGCCGAGCACCAGGCGCGCCTGCAGGCCGAGCTGCACGCCGAGGCCGTCAACCGCCGCCAGCGTCTGGACCAGGAGCTGGGCGAGCGCCGCCAGACCGTCGAGGCGCACGTCAACGAGAACGTCGCGTGGGCCGAGCAGCTGCGGGCCCGTACGGAGTCCCAGGCCCGCCGGCTCATGGAGGAGTCCCGCGCCGAGGCCGAGCAGTCGCTGAACGCCGCCCGCGCCGAGGCCGCCCGGATCGCCGAGGAGACCCGGCGCCGGATGGCCGCCGACGCCGAGGCCGCCCGGGCCGAGACCGAGGCCACCCTGCTGCGCGCCCGCAAGGAGGCCGAGCGACTGCTGACCGCCGCCTCCGCGCAGGCCCAGGAGGCCACCGAGCACGCGGAGCGGCTGCGTACGTCCACCACCGCCGAGGCCGAGCAGACCCGGCAGCAGACCATGGACCTCGGCCGGGTGGCCGAGCAGCGCGCCCAGGAGGCCGACGGAGCACTGCGCGAGGCCCGCGCGGCCGCCGAGAAGCTGCTGGCGGAGGCCAAGGAGAGCGCCGCCCGGCAGCTCGCCTCCGCGGAGTCCGTCAACGAGCAGCGCACCCGTACCGCCAAGGAGCAGGTGGCCCGGCTGGTCGGCGAGGCCACCAAGGAGGCCGAGGCCCTCAAGGGCGAGGCCGAGCAGGCACTGGCGGACGCCCGCGCCCAGGCGGAGCGGGTGCGCACCGAGGCCGGTGAGGCGGCTCGTACCGCCGCGGCCGAGGACATGGCGGCTCAGCTGGCCAAGGCGGCCCGCACTGCCGAGGACGTACTGAACAAGGCCTCGGAAGACGCCCGGGCCACCACCCGGGCGGCGTCCGAGGAGGCCGAGCGCATCCGCGGCGAGGCCGAGGCGGAGGCCGAGCGGCTGCGCCTGCAGGCGGCGACCACGGCCGACGAGCTCAAGGGCGCGGCGAAGGACGACACCGAGGAATACCGGGCCCGCACCGTCGAGCTCCAGGAGGAGGCCCGGCGGCTGCGCGGCGAGGCGGAGCAGCTGCGCGCGGAGGCCGTCGCCGAGGGCGAGCGGATCCGCGGCGAGGCCCGCCGCGAGGCGGTCCAGCAGATCGAGGAGGCCGCCCGGACCGCCGAGGAGCTGCTCGGCAAGGCCAAGGCGGACGCGGACGAACTGCGCGGCGGGGCCAACGCCGAGAGCGAGCGCGTCCGCGCCGAGGCCGTCGAGCGGGCCACGACCCTGCGCAAGCAGGCCGAGGAGACCCTGGAGCGGACCCGCGCCGAGGCGGAGCGGCTGCGCGCCGAGGCCGAGGAGCAGGCCGAGACGGTCCGGGCCGAGGCGGACGCCGCCGGGGCGCTGCGCCGCGAGGAGACCGAGCAGGCGGTGGCCGCGAGGCGTGCGGAGGCCGACGAGGAGCTCGTACGCCTGCACACGGAGGCGGAGACCCGGCTGACCACGGCCGAGCAGACGCTCCGCGACGCCCGCGCGGCGGCGGAGAACATCCGCAAGGAGACGACCGAGGAGAACGACCGGCTGCGCGCCGAGTCGGCGGAGCGGATCCGCACCCTCCAGGCGCAGTCGGAGGCGGAGGCCGAGCAGCTGCGCGTGGACGCGGCGGACGACGCCGGCCGGGTGCGCACGGAGGCCGAGCAGACCGCCGTACGGCTGCGCGAGGAGTCCGAGGCCGAGGCCGAGCGGGTGCGCTCGGAGGCCAAGGAGACCGCGGACCGGCTGCGCGCGGAGGCGAAGGCCGCCGCGGAGCGGGTCGCCGAGGAGGCCGCGGAGGCGCTGGCCGCCGCCCAGGAGGAGGCCGCCCGGCGTCGCCGGGAGTCCGAGGAGACCCTGGCTTCGGCACGGACGGAAGCGGACTACGAGCGGGCCCAGGCCCGTGAGCAGAGCGAGGAGCTGCTGGCGCAGGCCCGCAAGCGCTCGGAGGAGGCGCAGGCCGAGGCGGCCCGCCTGACCGAGGAGGCGGAGCGGCGCGCGTCGGAGCTGGTCGCGGCGGCCGAGGCCACCGCCCAGCAGGTACGGGACTCCGTGGCCGGTCTGCACGAGCAGGCCGAGGAGGAGGTCGCCGGGCTGCGCAGCGCCGCCGAACACGCGGCGGAGCGTACGCGGAGCGAGGCCGGGGAAGAGGCCGAGCGGGTCCGCGCCGACGCCCACGCGGAGCGGGAGCGGGCCACCGAGGACGCCCACCGGATCCGCAGCGAGGCGCGGGCCGAGACGGACGCGGCGAAGGCGCTGGCGGAGCGGACGGTCGGCGACGCGATCGCCGAGGCCGAGCAGCTGCGCGCCGACACCGCGGAGTACGCGCAGCGGGTGCGTACCGAGGCCACGGACGCGCTGGCCGCGTCCGAGCGGGACGCGGCCCGTACCCGGGCGGACGCCCGGGACGACGCCAACCGCATCCGCGGCGAGGCGGCGGAGGCCCTGGAGTCTTCCCGCGCCGAGGGCGGCCGGATCGTCGCGGAGGCCACGGCGCAGGCCGAGCGCCTCACCGAGGAGACCCGCGCGGCGAACGCGGCGACGGTCGGCGAGGCCACGGCCGAGGCGGAGCGGCTCACGTCCGAGGCCGAGGCGGCCGCGGACGCGACGCGCGCCGAGGCGGCGGGCACGCTGGACGAGGCCCGCGCCGACGCGAACCGCATGCGCTCCGAGGCGGCCGAACAGGCCGACCGGCTCACGTCGGAGGCGCTCTCGGAGGCGGAGCGGCTCACCGAGGAGACCCGCGCGGCGAACGCGGCGACCGTCGGCGACGCCGCCGCCGAGGCGGACCGGCTCATCGCGCAGGCGGCCGAGACCCTGGAGGACGCCCGCACGCAGGGCGCCCGTCTGATCGGCGAGGCCACCGCCGAGACCGAGCGGATGACGGTCGAGACCCGGGCGGCCAACGACCGTACGGTCGGCGAGGCGAACGAGCGCGCGGAGGCCCTGAAGGCCGTGGCCGAGCGACTCCTGGAGGACGCCCGCACGGACGGCGGCCGGATCATCGGCGAGGCCACCGCGGAGGCGGAGCGCGTCACGGTCGCGGCGGCCGAGACCCTGGCGAGCGCGGAGCGGGAGTCCGAGCAGACGCTGGACGAGGCGCGCGCCGAGGGCAACCGGATGCGTACGGAGGCGGCCGAGCAGGCGGACCGGCTCGTCTCGGAAGCTTCGGCCGAGGCCACGAAGCTCACCGCGCAGACCCGCAAGGACAACGAGCGCACGGTCGGCGAGGCCGCGGCGGAGGCCGAGCGGCTGCGTACGGAGGCGGCGCAGGAGCTGTCCTCGGCGCAGGAGCACGCGACCCGTACCCGGTCCGAGGCCGAGCGGGTCAAGGCGGAGGCCGCGAACGAGGCCGAGCGCACCCGCGCCGAGGCCCGCAAGGAGTCGGAGCGGCTGCTCGACGAGGCCCGCGAGGAGGCCAACAAGCGCCGCAGCGAGGCCGCGGAGCAGGTGGACCGGCTCATCACCGAGGCCTCATCGGAGGCCGAGAAGCTGACGTCGGACGCGCAGAAGCAGGCTCTGGCCGCCACCACGGCGGCCGAGGAGCAGGCCGACGCGATGGTGGACGCGGCGCGCAAGGAGGCCGCGCGCATCACCTCGGAGGCGACCGTCGAGGGCAACTCCGTGGTGGAGAAGGCCCGTACGGACGCGGACGAGCTGCTGGTCGGCGCGCGCACGGACGCCGCCGCCATAAGGGAGCGGGCGGAAGAGCTGCGCGGCCGGGTCGAGTCGGAGGTCGAGGAGCTGCACGAGCGGGCCCGCCGGGAGTCGGCCGAGCAGATGAAGTCGGCCGGCGAGCGTGTGGACAAGCTGGTGCGGGCGGCGACCGAGCAGAGCGTCGAGGCCGAGGCGAAGGCCAAGACGATGGTGTCGGACGCGAGCAGCGAGGCGAGCAAGGTCCGCATCGCCGCGGTGCGCAAGGCGGAGGCGCTGCTCAAGGAGGCCGAGCAGAAGAAGGCCGAACTGGTCAGGGAGGCCGAGGGCGCGCTGGCACAGGCGAAGGCGGAGGCCGAGCGGCTCGTGGAGGAGGGCCGCCGCGAGCTGGAGGTCCTGGTGCGCAGGCGCGAGGACATTCAGGCGGAGATCTCCCGTGTCCAGGACGTACTTGAGGCGTTGGAGTCATTCGAGGCGCCTTCGGGTGGCGCGAAGCCCACGGTCGGCGGCCAGGGCGCGGGGGGCGTGAAGGCCGGCGCGACAGCGGGTTCCACTCGATCGGGTGGCAAGACGTCAGAGGGGTAGTCGGTGCACACGCATGTGTGCTCCTGATGGAGGTTCAGGCGAACGAGTGACAAGCATTCTGTCGCCTTGCCACTCAAAAGGGGTGTCATTGTCCAGATCAAACGTGGATTGACTCGATGACACGCCGCCCGGGCGCCTAGGATTCCCCTTAACACCTCACGCAGTACCTCATCGGTCTCATTCGACAGGAACCCCATGAGCGACCCTTCCTCCCCCTTCGGCTTCGAGCTCGTGCGGCGCGGTTACGACCGCGGTCAGGTGGACGACCGCATTACCAAGCTGGTCTCCGACCGTGACAGCGCCCTCGGACGCATCAACTCTCTGGAAAAGCGGATCGAGGAGTTGCACCTCGAGACGCAGAACGCCCAGGCCCAGGTGAGCGACGCCGAGCCGTCGTACGCCGGTCTCGGCGCCCGGGTCGAGAAGATCCTGCGGCTGGCCGAGGAGGAGGCGAAGGACCTGCGCGAGGAGGCCCGTCGCGCGGCCGAGCAGCACCGTGAGCTCGCCGAGTCGGCCGCCCAGCAGGTCCGCAACGACGCCGAGTCGTTCGCCGCCGACCGGAAGTCGACGGCCGAGGACGAGGGCGTCCGCATCGTCGAGAAGGCCAAGGGCGACGCCTCCGCCCTGCGCACCGAGGCCCAGAAGGACGCGGCCTCCAAGCGCGAGGAGGCCGACGCGCTGTTCGAGGAGACCCGCGCCAAGGCCGCCCAGGCCGCCGCGGACTTCGAGACCAACCTGGCCAAGCGCCGCGAGCAGTCCGAGCGCGACCTGGCCTCGCGTCAGGCCAAGGCCGAGAAGCGCCTCGCGGAGATCGAGCACCGCGCGGAGCAGCTGCGCCTGGAGGCCGAGAAGCTCCGTACGGACGCCGAGCGCCGGGCCCGCCAGACCGTGGAGACCGCGCAGCGCCAGGCCGAGGACATCGTGGCCGACGCCAACGCCAAGGCCGACCGGATCCGCAGCGAGTCCGAGCGCGAGCTGGCGGCGCTCACCAACCGCCGCGACTCCATCAACGCGCAGCTGACCAACGTCCGCGAGATGCTGGCGACGCTGACGGGTGCGGCCGTCGCCGCGGCCAACCCGATCGTCGACGACGAGCCGGTCACCCGCGGCGTCCCGGCGCAGCAGAGCCGCTAGCCGCCGGTACGCGTGACCGAGGGCCCGGGCCACCTCTTAGAGGTGGCGTCGGGCCCTTCGGCGTTCTAGCGTGAGCGGCATGATCGAGCTTGAGGGCCTCACCAAACGATTCGGCACGAAGACCGCCGTGGACAACCTCAGCTTCCAGGTCAGACCGGGGGTGGTGACCGGCTTCCTCGGCCCCAACGGGGCGGGGAAGTCCACGACCATGCGCATGATGCTCGATCTCGACAACCCGACCGGTGGGACGGTCCGGATCGACGGGAAGCACTACCGGGACCTGCCGGAACCGCTGAAGTACATCGGGGCGCTGCTGGACGCGAAAGCCATGAACGGCGGTCGCAGCGCCTACAACAACCTTCTCTGCCTGGCCCAGTCGAACCGGATCCCGGAGCGCCGGGTCTCCGAGGTGCTGGACCTGGTCGGCCTGACGGCCGTGGCGAAGAAGAAGTCGAAAGGATTTTCGCTCGGCATGGGGCAGCGGCTGGGAATCGCCTCCGCCCTGCTCGGTGACCCGGAAATCCTGATGTTCGACGAACCCGTCAATGGTCTGGACCCCGAAGGAATTCTCTGGATCAGAAATCTTATGAAGGGCCTGGCGGCGGAGGGAAGAACGATCTTCGTTTCCTCCCACTTGATGAGCGAAATGGCGCTGACCGCAGACCATTTGGTCGTCATCGGACAGGGAAAACTGCTGGCAGACCTGTCGATGGCCGATTTCATCCAGCAGAACTCCCGCAGTTACGTCCGGCTGCGCTCCCCGCAGCAGGAGCAGCTCAAGGACCTCCTGCACGGAGCGGGGATCGACGCCGTCAGCGTCCCCGCCACCGGCACGCTGGAGATCGACGGCGTGCCCGCGGAGCGACTCGGCGAGCTCGCCGCCCAGCACCAGATCGTGCTGCACGAACTCAGCCCGCAGCGGGCCTCACTGGAAGAAGCGTTCATGCGCATGACGGCGGATTCCGTCGAATACCACGCCCACGCCCCGGGCGCCCCGGGCGTCCCCGCCAATCCGGCCCGCCCGGCCGACGTACCCGCGTGGGGCGCCGGCTTCGACACGAAGCGCAAGGGCGGCGAGTGACCGTGTCCTCCTTCCCCGCCGTCCTCACGTCCGAGTGGACCAAGATCCGTACGGTCGCCTCGACGAGCTGGACCCTCGCCATCGCCTTCATCGCCACCGTCGGGTTCGGCGCCGCTTTCTGCGCCCTGGTCAACGCGGGCTTCGACAGCATGAGCGACATCGAACGGGCCACGTTCGACCCCACCCTGGTGAGCTTCAGCGGGATGCAGTTCGGCCAGCTGGCGATGATCGTCTTTGGGGTGCTGGTCGTCAGTACCGAGTACAGCTCGGGGATGATCCGCACCTCACTGGCCGCCGTACCCGCACGCGGGGGCTTCCTGCTGGGCAAGCTCGTCGTGGCCACGGCCCTGGCCCTGCTGGTCGGACTGCTGACCAGCTTCGTGGCGTTCTTCCTCGGCCAGGCGATCCTGGGGGACCGCGGCATCGGCATCGACGGGGAGAACGTCCTGCGCGCGGTGATCGGAGCCGGCCTGTACATGGCGCTCCTCGCCCTGTTCTCCATGGGCGTGGCCGCCATGCTGCGCAGCTCGGTCGCCTCGATCAGCATTCTGATCCCGTTCTTCCTGATCGTCTCGAACCTCCTCAGCGGTTTCGAGGCGACCCGTAAGTACGGCCAGTACCTGCCCGACAAGGCGGGGTCCAAGATCATGCAGATCGTGCCGGAGGCCATGGGGAGCGCCGAGACCCCCTACGGCCCCTGGGGCGGTCTGGCGATCATGCTCCTGTGGGTGGCCGCCGCGGTGCTCGGCGGTTACCTCGTCCTCAAGAAGAGGGACGCCTGAGGTACTACGGGTCATCCCCGGGTCGGGCTCAGGGGTAGGTCAGGGATAAGGGCCGGGACGGAACCGTAGGCGACTGGATATCCTCTTAACCCTTACAGGGCGAAAGTCGTCCCGGTCCGCTGAGGGGCAGCAACATGATCGAGGCAGTCGGCCTGACCAAGCGCTTCGGCGCCAAGACCGCCGTCGACCAGCTGTCCTTCCAGGTCAAGCCGGGTCACGTGACGGGATTCCTGGGGCCCAACGGCTCCGGGAAGTCCACCACCATGCGCATGATCGTCGGTCTCGACCGGCCCACTTCCGGCCAGGTCACGATCAACGGCACCCCGTTCCGGGAGCTGCCGAACGCCCAGCGGCACGTCGGTGCGCTGCTCGATGCGAAATCCGTGCACGGCGGCCGCCGGGCCCGGACGCACCTGCTGTCCGTCGCCCAGCTCTCGGGTATCCCCGAGAAGCGGGTGGACGAGGTCCTGGGCGTCGTCGGCCTCCGGGACGTCGCCAGGCAGCGTACGAAGGGCTTCTCGCTCGGCATGGGCCAGCGGCTCGGCATCGCGACCGCGCTGCTCGGCGACCCGCAGGTGCTGCTGTTCGACGAGCCGGTCAACGGCCTCGACCCCGAGGGCATCCTCTGGGTCCGCAACCTCATGCGGCAGCTCGCCGCCGAGGGCCGCACCGTCTTCGTCTCGTCGCACCTGATGAGCGAGATGGCGCTGACCGCCGACCACCTGATCGTGATCGGCCGGGGCCGGCTGCTGGCCGACATGGGCACCCAGGAATTCATCACGCACAATTCGGCCGGATTCGCGCGGGTCCGCGCGGCCGACACCGATCCGGATGGCTGGGACACGCTGGGCGTGGTCCTCACCAGGGCGGGCGGCCGCGTGCTCCGGGAGCCCGACGGCTCCCTGCGGGTGACCGGGCTGGAGCTGCCCCGCATCTCGGACCTCGCCCACGAGGCCGGCGTACGGCTGTGGGAGCTGTCACCGCACCGCGCCTCGCTGGAGGAGGCGTACATGCGCATGACCCAGTCCTCCGTCGAGTTCACCTCCACCGAGGACCCGCGCGCCGAGCTGTGGGAGCCGGAGCCGATGTCCGTCCCCGAGTGGGAGGCCGAGGCCCCGGCCCCGGCGGTCCCGCAGGCGGGCTTCTTCGCCCCCGCGCCCCCCGCAGCGGGCGGCGCGCCGTTCCTGATGCCCAACGATCCTGGCGAGCTCGCCGGAGCCGCCGCGCACACCCCCGAGGACCCCCGATGACGGCCGCCCCCAAGACGACCGGCTACAGCTCGCCGCTGCCGGACACGCGGCCGCACCTGGGGCACGCCATGGCTTCGGAGTGGACCAAGCTGAAGTCGGTGCGCTCCACGGTGGGGACCCTCGCCTCGCTGGTCGTCGTCGTGATCGGCGTGGGCTTCCTCTTCATCACGCAGACGCGGTCCGACAACTACGTGGCGATGCCGTTCACCGCGCCGGCCCTCTTCGGCCTGCTGGTCGGACAGCTCTCGGTGATGACCCTCGGCGTCCTGATGATGAGCTCGGAGTACGGCACCGGCCTGATCCGCACCACCTTCACCGCCGCCCCCGACCGCTACCGGGTGCTGACCGCGAAGTACCTCGTCTTCGGCATCACGACCTTCCTCGCCACCGCCGGGTCCGTCTACCTGGTCGGGCTGGCCACGATGCTCGTGCACGGCGACGCCGCCGCCGGACCGCACCCGGGCGTCGCCTGGCTGTACGCGCTGGCGGGCAGCTTCTACGTCACCCTGCTCGGCGTCCTCGCGGTGGCCGTCGGGGCACTGGTGCGGCACGCCGCCGGGGCCATCGCGGTGATGCTCGGCGTGGTCACCCTGCCGCCGCTGATCGGCGGGATACTCACCGTCTGGGAGGCCTCCGCCGGGGCCGGGCGGGTGCTGCTGGGGTACAACGCCCCGGTGGCCCTGATGCAGGTCTTCGGCATGCCCGACGCGGGCGCCAACCCGGCGTCCCTCGCGGGCCTGCCCGGCAACGTGACCCACATGGCCGTGATCCTGCTGGTCACGGCGGCCGCGGTGGCCGGATCGTACGTGATGACCGGGCGCCGGGACCTGTAGGGCCCGGGCTCAGTACTTGGGTGCGTTGCGGGACCGCTGCACCTTGGAGGTGCGGCGGTCCTTCGCGTTCCAGCAGGCCTTGTGCCAGTGCCGCCGGTCGTCCACGCCGCCGTACTCCGGCCAGGCCACCAGGTGCGGGGTGCCGGAGGGGATCTCCTGGTCGCAGCCCGGGCAGCGGTAGCGCTTGCCCACCGTGCTCGCGCCCGCCACGTGCCGGACCTTCCACTCCTCGCCGAGGTACTCCTCGGTGTGCTCCAGCCCGAACCGGCCCAGACCCCCCGAAGCCGGTCCCGACCCGGAGCCCGGGCCCTGGTCCGAACGGTCGGCTGGATTCCCGCCGCCCCTGGGGCGGTTGTGGCGCGGTGACACGTATACCTCACGGATGGCCGGACGGCAGTGACTTTCTCCCAGACTACGCGCAGCAAGGGGGGGTACCCGCAGGGTGGCTTGGAGAGGCCGGCCGGACTCGGGCGGCTGGCCTGACAATCCCAATAACTTTCCTGTCAGGCCGTGCCTTTGGCACGTGTCAGACGTTGTTGCCATCAGACGTTGTTGTCATCAAACCGGTCCACCTGGGGGAGGCCGCGTCAGCTGCGAGGAGGCAAAGCGATGCGCGTTGGAGCGTTTGTACTGGCGGCCCAGTTCCCGGGCCAGGGGCAGGGGGAGCCGCTGCACCGGGCGGTGCGGACCGCCGAGGTGGCCGAGGAGGCCGGGCTCGACTCGGTCTGGCTCGCCGAGCACCACTTCGTCCCGTACGGGGTCTGCCCCTCGGCGGTGACCCTGGCCGCCCTGCTGCTCGGACGGACCCGGCGGCTGCGGGTGGGCACGGCGGTGAGCGTGCTGCCGAGCACGCACCCGGTCGCCCTCGGGGAGCAGGCCGCGCTGCTGCACGTCACCTCCGGCGGCCGGTTCACCCTGGGGGTGGGCCGCGGCGGCCCGTGGGTGGACCTGGAGGTGTTCGGGAGCGGGCTCGAGGCGTACGAGAGCGGATTCCCGGAGGACCTCGACCTGCTGCGGCGCTGGCTGACCGAGCCCCGGGTGGGCGCGGCCGGCGACCGGCACGGCTTCCGCGAGGTGGCCGTCGTACCCCGCCCGGAGGAGGCGCTGGACGGGGACGGAACAGGGCCGGAAGTGATCGTCGCGTGCACCTCCCCGGCGTCGGTACGGCTGGCAGCGGAGCGGGGGCTGCCGATGCTGCTGGGCATGCACTGCGGGGACGAGGACAAGGCGGAGATGGTCGCGCTGTGGCGGCGTACGGCACTGGCGGCGGGCCACGCGCGGGAGTTCGTACGGGCGGCGGGCCATGTCTCGGCCGGGGTGTGCCAGCTGGCGGACCGTACGGCGGACGCACGGGAAGCGCTGCTGAAGTCGATGCCGGGCTGGCTCAGGCAGGGCCTGGAAGCGCACGTGACGGTCGACGGCCGCGAGCGCGCGATGCGCGACCCCGTCGCGTACACGGAGCTGCTGTGCGACCTGCACCCGGTGGGCACGCCCGGGCTGGCGGCGGACCGGCTGGCGGCCACCTCCGAGCGCACGGGCATCACGCGGTTCGCCCTGCTGACGGAGGGGTCCGGCGACCTCGCCGCGACGGAGGAGAACCTCCGTCGCATCGGCGCCGAGGTCCTGCCCCGGCTGGGCGGGGACGTGTGACCAAGGCTGCCGCTCCGGTATCTGTGGCACCTCCCGCGATACGGAGCGGCAGCGAAGTACGGTCTTGCGGTCTTGCGGTCGTACGGTCCTGCGATCGTGCCGGATCGACCTAGCAGTCCCGCAGTTCCGGCGACTGATTGAGCAGCTGACCGCGGATCGAAGTGAACTTGGCCAACCGGTCGTCCACCGAGGAATCCAGCGGGAACACCGCCACTCGGTGACAGTTCTGGAATGCCAGGCGCACTCCGAAGTGCCGCTGCAGCGCACCACGTATCGCGTCACTCGCGAGAGCGCGCAGCAGCTGTCCACGCGCCTGCTCGTCGGGCGGCGGCGTCTGGTTGTCGGCGAATTGTCCGCCGTCCACCTTCAGCTGGGCCACCAGCGAGCTGATCATCTCCCATGCGTAGGGCAGGGAGGTCCGGACGCAGTCGACGAAAGCGGCTTCGTCGACCTCGCCTCGCTCGGCCTGTTCGAGTAGGGCCGGTGAGACGTCGAGCGACATGGGTTCTCCTCTCGCGACCCCGGCAGATTGGGTTGCCGGAGCCTTACGGGCAGGGAAGAAGGCCGCGACGCAGTGTGCACGTTCGGCAACCTCCAGCTATCCACGGTAGGCGCCCGGTGGGTACCGCACCAGGAGAATGCGCATACAACGCGCCATCGGCGAACGGGGCTTTCGGGGGCGAATCGCGTGGGGGGCCATCGGTCGAGTAGCGTTGCCGACCATGCGTCTCGTCATTGCCCGCTGCTCCGTCGACTACGCGGGCCGGCTCACCGCCCATCTGCCCTCGGCACCCCGTCTGATCCTCGTGAAGGCCGACGGCAGTGTCTCGATCCACGCGGACGACCGAGCGTACAAACCGCTCAACTGGATGTCGCCGCCGTGCACCCTCAAGGAGGGGAGCGGTGACGAGGCCGGCGTCTGGACGGTCGTCAACAAGGCGGGCGAGAAGCTCATCATCACCATGGAGGAAGTCCTGCACGACTCCTCCCACGAGCTGGGCATCGACCCGGGCCTGATCAAGGACGGCGTGGAGGCCCACCTCCAGGAGCTCCTGGCCGACCGGATCGACACCCTGGGCGAGGGCTACACCCTGATCCGCCGCGAGTACATGACGGCGATCGGCCCGGTGGACATCCTGTGCCGGGACGCGTCGGGCGCGACGGTCGCGATCGAGATCAAGCGGCGCGGGGAGATCGACGGCGTCGAGCAGCTCACGCGCTACCTGGAGCTGCTCAACCGGGACCCGCACCTGGCGCCGGTGCGGGGCGTCTTCGCGGCGCAGGAGATCAAGCCGCAGGCGCGCGTCCTGGCGACGGACCGGGGCATGGACTGCGTCGTCCTGGACTACAACGCCCTCCGCGGCATCGAGGACGACAAACTCCGCCTCTTCTGACCGGCCGGGCCGAAGCCCCTGGGGCAAGAGCCGGCATCAGCCAAAATCCGGCCCCGCCGGCGTTTGAGGCGCGGGGGTCCGGGGGTCGCCCCCGGCAACGGCGCCGCAGACAGGCGGGTCAGGTGCCGGACGGGGTGTTGGCCGGGGCCGTCGCCGTCGGCGAAGCCGTGGGGCTCGCGGACTGCGAGGTCGGCGGCGAGGCGCTCGGGTTCGGTTCCGGGTCCGGATCCGGGGCCGGCGGGGTGGAGACCGGGTTCGTCTTCGACGGCTTCGCGGACGGCTTGCGCGAAGGGGTCGTACGCGACGACGGGGCCCCGGACGGAACGAGCACCGGCTCCTCCGGGCTCCCCGACTCCGACTCCGCCGCGGACACGCCCGGCTCTGGCGCAGGAGCGCTCCCGCCGGTCCCCGGCACCGCCGGCGGCGTCGGGGACTTCGAGACCCCCGGCCCCTGCGCCGGCGGCGCGGCGGAGTCCGACGAGGTCATCGCCAGCGCGACCACCGTGCCGAGCACCAGCACCGTCGCCGCGCCCACCGCCGCCAGCAGCACCGGCTTGCGCCGCCCGGCCGACTCGCGCTCCGGCGCCGCCGCCGGCGCCCGCTCCACCCGCACCGGCTCCGGCGTCAGCGGGAACGCGTCCTCGAACACCTCGGCCAGCGTCGCCGGCACGGCAGCCGGCTGCGCAGAAGACACCACAGGGACGACCGGCACCACCGTCGTCACCGCCTCGGAAGCCCGAGCGGAAACCGGGGCGGAAACCGGGGCGGAAACCGGGGCGGAGACAGCCGCCGGCTTCACCACCGCCGGCGCCTCCAGCCGCAGCGGCGGCGACACCTCCACCCCCGCCGCCTCGCGGTCCGTGACGAGCGCCAGCGCCCGCCGCCCCGCCACGGTCCCCCGCTTGTCGGCCAGCGCGCCCTTCAGCCCGATCGAAGCCTCCAGCTCCGCCCGCGCCCGGTCCAGCCGCCCCTCGCACAGCGCGAGTACACCCAGCTCGTGGTGGAAGTACGCCTGCTCCGCGACCTCCCCCGCCTTCCGCGCGGCCTCGGCGCCCGAGCGCAGCACCCGCTCCCACGCCTCCCAGTGCAGCGAAGCCGCGAAGGCCGGGGCCGCCGTGCGTGCCAGCAGCACCGCCGCCACCACGTCCGCGCCGGCCAGCGCCGCGAGCACCGCGTCCGCCTCCGCCGCGACCCGCTGCGGGGTCACCGAGGTGTGCCCGGTCCACCAGGCGTAGTGCCGGGCCGCCGTACGGGCCTCCTCCGCGGCCGTGTCCCCGTACCCGACCTCGTCCAGCTGCCGCGCGACCCCCGCGGCCAGCCGGTACCGCGTACCGACGGGCGTCAGCAGCCCGCAGTCGAGCAGCTCCCCCACCGCGGTGTCGGCGTGCGTGTCCCCGACCAGCGCCGGCAGGTGCGCGTGGTGCGGCAGCTCCCCGCCCAGCGCGCAGGCGATCCGCAGCGCGGCCCGCGCCGATTCGCTGACCCGCGAGGCCAGCAGTTCCGCCGGGGCCGCGCCCTCGGCCAGCGCCGGCAGCGGTACGAGGGCGGCGTCACGCGGCCGCTCCTCGAAGACCCCGGGCTCCTCGTCCTCGTCCTCCGGGGTCCTGCGGTTGAGCTCGTCCCGCTGCCGCAGCAGCGCGGCGGCCTGTACGAAGCGCAGCGCCAGCCCCTCGGAGGCGAACCGAAGGTCCCCCGCCCAGGCGATCTCCTCGTCCGTCAGGGCCCGCCCGACGCCCGACTCCAGCAGGTCCACGCAGTCGGCCTGCGCGAGTCCGCCGAGGAAGACCTCCTCCAGGTGCGAGTCGTCGGAGGGGGCCCGGGTGTCGGGGGTCGCGGCCAGCAGGTACGCGCACTCCGGCGTGGCCCGCAGCAGCTCGTCGAGCGCGGGCCCGCCCATGTCGAGGTCGTCCAGCAGCACCACGGCGCCTATCTCCCGTACCCGCGCGAGGAGTTCGGCGCGGTCGGGCCGCTCGCCGGGGGCCTCGTACACGGCTGCGTACAGCGCGTGGAGCAGCTCGCCGGGCTGCTGGTACCCGTACGCGGAGAGCCGTACGACCCCGTCGGGTGCCACGTCCGCGCACGCGGCGGCGACGGCGTCAAGCAGCGTCGTGCGTCCGGACCCGGCGGGCCCGGTCAGCCGTACGGAGCGGCCGCGCGCGAGCAGCCGTACGAGCCGCTCGCGCTCCTCGTCGCGTCCCAGCGGCGGCCGCGCCCCGGCCGTGGCGCCCGAGGGCAGCGGCGCGGCGGGGGGCCGGGC
>NZ_JBHWVJ010000040.1:0-72856 GCF_042736725.1 Streptomyces sp. NPDC060028
TGCACCGCACCGGACACCGCGACCCGGCAAACCTTTCCGGCCACAGCACTAGGCGCCGCGGCGGCGCGTCGATCCGCATGATCGTGTCGGACGTCTCGTACGGCAGCGCGGAGTCGAGGACGGGCGGGGGCACCACGGGGCGGCCGCCGGCGGCGATGACGATCTGCCGGGCGCCGATGTCAACGGCGCCGTCCGCGAGGTCGATCCGCAGCTCCCGGGGGCCCGTGAAGCGCGCTCTTCCCTCGTACACGGTGACGAAGTCCGCTTCCGTGCGACCACGGCGGCCCTCTTCGCGCTCGGCGTCCAGACGCGCGAACACCCGGTCGCGCATCGCCCGCCAGCGCACGTCGAGCAGCTCCGCGTCCACGTCGTACGTGGCGGCTTCGCGGACGGTCCCGGCCACGTCCGCGGTGTGGACGAACATCTTGCTCGGGATGCAGCCGGCGTTCAGACAGGTTCCGCCGAACCACTTCTCCTCGACTATGGCCACGTCGAGGTCGGCGAACGAATCGTCGATGACGGCGTTGCCGGATCCCGCACCGATGACGACAAGATCGTGGTGACGCATTGCTCCAGGCTACGAGGCCGGGCCGCCGGCCGGTCGGCGGCGCGGTGCGAAAGAGGTGCGAAAGACCTGCGAAACGAGGTGCGAAATACGCCGGAGCGGGGGCTCATGAACCGGCCCGCACGGGGAAAAAGCCGCTCACCCACCGGAAGGAGCCCGACCATGCTGGGCATCGTCGCCGCCGTGCTGTTCTTCATCGCGTTCCTGATCAACGCGGCTCACATCGCCACCAACGACGTGCTGAGTTCCACCAACTTCATGCTGATCGGTCTCGTCGCACTCGCGCTGCACGTCGCCGGATTCGGCGTCGGCAGTGGGAGCGGGAGCGGTTGGGCGGCCCGACGGCGGGGCCGCAGACGCTGAATACGAGGGGGGCTCCCGGGTAGCCGGAGGTACATGGAAACCATGGAAAACACCCCGCTCCGCGCCGTCGCGCTCGTGTGCACGCTGTCCCCCTCCCCCGCCCCCTCCAGCTCCCAGCTCCTCGCCGAACAGACCATGGCCGCCCTCGGGGCGCACGGCGTCACCGGCAAGGTGATCCGGATCGCCGATCACGACGTGAAGGCCGGCGTGGCCACCGACATGGGCGACGGGGACGCCTGGCCCGAGATCCGCGACACGATCATGGGCTGCGACATCCTCGTCCTGTCGACCCCCATCTGGCTCGGCCACCCTTCCAGTACCGCCCAGCGGGTGATGGAGCGGCTCAACGCCGAGCTTTCCGAGACCGACGACGAAGGACGCCTGCTCACCTACGGCAAGGTCGCCGCGGTCTGTGTGGTGGGCAACGAGGACGGCGCCCACAAGGTGAGCGCCGACCTGTTCCAGGGCTTGGGCGACGTGGGCTTCTCCCTCGCCCCGAACGCGGTCACCTACTGGGTCGGGGAAGCCATGCACAAGACCGACTACCAGGACCTCGAAAAGACCCCGGAGGTCACCGCCGGCACGACGGCGACCCTCGCCGCGAACACCGCACACCTCGCCCGGTGTCTGAAGTCAAGCCCCTACCCGGCCTCCTGAGACGCGCCGGTGAAACGACTGGTGATACGAATGGTCAGGGGCAGCTGATGCGGCTGTCGCCCGGGTCGGTGGTGCAGGTGTCGGTGCCGAGGCCGCCGTTGGCGGTGTCGTTGGCCGGGACGCCGTCGGTGGTGGTGAGGCGGTCGTTGCCGTAGTAGCCGGTCAGGGTGTCGTTGCCCGGGCCGCCGTCGAGGTTGTCGTCGCCGAAGCCGCCGTCGAGGTTGTCATTGCCGAAGCCGCCGTGGACGGTGTCGTTGCCGTAGCCCGCGAGCACCGTGTCGTTGCCGCCGAGGGCGCAGATCACATCGTTGAAGTAGCCGCCGTTGAGGGTGTCCGGGCCGCTGGTGCCGATGATCGTGCAGCCGCGGGCGTTGTTCACCGAGGTGGTCGCGGTGGCCGTGTTGTTTGAGGTCACCGGGTCCTGCTGGGCGGCGCTGACGTTGGCCGTGTTCCTGAGGGTGCCGGTGGCGCGCGGCTCGGCCGTCACCGTGACCGTCGCGCTCGCGCCCGGGGCCAGGGCGCCAAGGGCGCAGTTGGCCGCCGTGGCGGTGGTCGTACAGGTGCCTTGGGAGGGAGCGGCCGAGGTGAGGGTCACGCCCGCTCCGGAGAGCGTGTCCGAGAGCGTGACTCCGGTCGCGGTGGCGGTGGAGGCCGGGGAGTTGGAGACGGTCACCGTGTACGAGGCCCGGTCGCCGATGCTCACGGTGGCCGTGCCGGTCTTCGTCACCGACAGGTCCGCGCGCACGGGCGGCGGGGGCGGCGTCCCGTCACCGCCCTCGTAGCGGGCGACGGCGAAGGCGAAGCCGGCCCCGTACCCGGCCGCGACGATCTTGCCGTCCGGCTGTACGAGGACCCCGCGGGCCTCGTCGAAGTCCCCGAAGCCGGTGACCACGAAGCCGTCGCCGCCGAAGCCGGTGCCCACCGTGCCGTTGGGGTTGAAGCGGGCCAGGCCGAAGTCGTTGGCCTCGGAGCTGTTCGGGTCGTCGGCCCGGCCGGCGAGGACGATCTTGCCGTTCTGCTGGAGTGCCATCCCGTACGCGATTCCGCCGTCACCGGGGAAGTTGACCGAGGTGCGCCCGCCGGCGCCGAAGCCGCTGTCGGGGCTGCCGTCCGCGTTGTAGCGCAGGAGGGCGAAGCCGGCGCCGCCGGAACCCGCGGCGACGATCTTGCCGTCCGGCTGCACCGCCACCGCGTTGCCGAACTCGGTGCCACCGAAGTCCGCGGTCACCATGCCGTCGCCGCTGAAGGTGGTGTCGAGGCTTCCGTTGGCGTTGTAGCGGGCCACGCCGATGTCGAAGGCGGTGTTGCCCACGTAACCGACCGCGACGATCTTGCCGTCCGGCTGGAGTGCCATGCCCCGGGCGACGCCGCCGGCGTCCTGGGGCGAGGCGGGCGTGAAGCCCGCGACCACGGCGCCGTCGCCGCCGAGGCTCGGGTCCAGGCTTCCGTTGGTGTTGAGGCGCACCAGCGCGAAGCCGCCACCGCCGCCCTTGCCCGCGGCGATGATCTTGCCGTCGGACTGCACCGCCACGTCCGCGCCGTCCGCGGATCCGCCGAACTCCTCGACCCGCACCAGGCCGCCGTTGCCGAAGCCCGTGTCCAGACTGCCGTCGGTGTTGTAGCGGGCCACGGAGAAGAAGCAGCAGCCGCCGCCCTCCTCCGCGATCACCTCGGTGGTGCCCGCCACGACGATCTTCCCGTCCGAGGGCTGGATCGCCACCGCGTTGGCCGTGTGGCTGCCGCCGCCGAAATCGCTGGTCGTCGTGCCGTCGCCGCTGAAGGTGGTGTCTAGGCTTCCGTTGGCGTTGTAGCGGGCGAGCGCGAAGCCGGCCTCGCTCAGGCCCACCACGACCAGCTTGCCGTCTGCCTGCCGGGCGATGTCGTGGCCCTCCGCGTAGCCGGGGAAGGCCGTGGTCACCCGGCCGTCGGGCCCGAAGGAAGGGTCGAGGTCACCGGGGGCGGCCAGCGCGGTACCGGGCAGCACGAGTACGAGCACCAGGCCGAGGGCGGCCAGTACCGCCGCCCTCCCGCCCGCGGCGCGCCGCCGTCCCGCCGATCTCAGGTGTGCGTGGGTCATGGGCGTACGGACCTCCGTCGTCGCGGCGTGCAGGGAGCAGCGCACAGCCTCGTACCGCAGCCCGCCCGCGGCCCCGCAGGCCGTGCCGTACTGCGCCCACTGGGCCTGCGGGAACCACCCCGGCGGGGGAGCGCGGGGGCTGTTTCTCCGGCAGTCGCGCCTGATCGGATACCGCTCCGATGTGGCCGAGCTTGTCGGGCTCGACGACGCTGACCACGCGCCCTTCGGCGTCGTACATCACGACGCCCGGCCGGCCCTTGACCCGGTCCGGCCGGAGGGAGGCGCCGAGCTTCCGGACCCGGCGGAGCACGCCGACGAGCAGGTGTACGACGCGCGCGCCTCGGCCACGGGCTTGCCGATCGCCCGCGCCGTGCCGCCGCCGTCCCCGTGGAACACCACGTCGGGCGCGAGCATGCCGAGCAGCGCCTCCATGTCGCCGCCCTCGGCGGCCTCGAAGAACCCGCGGGCGAACTCCTCGCCTTCCAGCCGCCGCGCCGGGGACGGGGCGCTGCCCTGACCTTGCCCGGCGGCGGCGATGCGCTGCCGGGCGCGCGCGAAGATCTGCCCAACGTCGGCCCGACCTTCGGCATCGCCGTCGCCGCCGGCATGACGCTGCTGGAGCCCTCCGCGGCGGGGCCGCTCGGCCGCGGGCGCGGGCCGGGCGCTGGCGCCACCCCCGCGGTCGCCACCGCCCGGCCTCGCTCCCGAGGAGAGCGAATCGCTTGTCGGGTACCGCCTCAGGCGGCCGGCTCCCATGCGAACCCGTCCGGGTCGCTGAACGGACCGATGTCGGCGCCGATGACGAGCCGGTGCGATCCGGTGCCGTCGACGGGGACGCCGGCGTCTTTCGCGAGGGCCCCGCGCTTGTACAGCGCCAGCTTGACGGGACTCCCCGGGGCGGCGAACTCGACGTACTTGCTGCCGAAGCCCTTCGCGACGGTGAACCCGCGTTCCACGTAGAACCGCTTGGTCTCCGCCATGTCGGCGACTCCCAGCAGGAGAACCATGTCGTCGATCTGCCCGGTGTCCGGTCCGGTGTCCTTCTTCGCCGAGGTCGCGACCTTCCAGATCGCCCCGTCCGGGGCTCGTACGACCCCGCCGTGGCCCCAGAACGACTTCGCGACGGGCTTCAGCGGCGTGGCACCGGCGTCGAGGGCCGCGCCGATGAGGCTCTTGACGGTGGCCGGCTGGGACACCGTGAGCGACAGGGTGAATCCGCGGAAGCCGGTCGTCGGTGCCTCCGAGGCCCGCAGGCCCACCCGGTCGCCCAGACCGAAGGCGGTGTAGAAGCGGTCGGCGGCCGTGAGGTCGGCCACCTCGAGGGTGATGGATCCGATGGAAGTCATGACCGTCACGCTAGTTGCGGCTCGGTCACCGGCGCTTCTCGATTCCTGACCGGTCTGGTGACCTGCTTCTCGACGCACGACGGCATCCCCGCCGCAGCGCCCGCCGCCAGCCGCTGGTAGGCGCTGGGCGGTATGCCGAGCAGCTCGGTGAAGCGGGTGCTGAAGGTACCCGGTGACGAGCAGCCGACCGCGAAGCACACCTCGGTGACGCTGAGGTCGCCGCGGCGCAGCAGCGCCGTCGCACGCTCGATGCGCCGTGTCATCAGGTACGCGTACGGTGCTTCGCCGTAGGCGAGGCGGAACTGGCGGCTGAGGTGCCCGGCCGACATGTTCGCGCCGCGGGCGAGCGCCTCGACGTTCAGCGGCTGCGCGTACTCCCGGTCGATCCGGTCGCGGACGCGGCGCAGTCGTGCAAGATCGCTCAGGCGGTGCGCCTCGGTGCGTGCGCGCGCCCATGCCGGTTTGCACACGGGGGAACTCCTTTCATCGAGGTGTTCACGATGCTCACCGATGACGGTTCAGCGAAGCTCCTGGATGCGGATCAGGTTGCCCGCGGGATCGCGGAAGGCGCAGTCGCGGATGCCGTACGGCTGCTCGGTCGGCTCCTGGACGACCTCGGCGTCGCCGGCCTGCACCTTCGCGAAGGTGCCGTCGAGGTCGTGGGTGGCCAGCAGGATCCAGCCGTAGGTGCCCTTGGCCATCATCTCGACGATGGTGCGGCGCTCGTCCTCGGTGACGCCGGGGTCGGCGGCCGGCGGCGCCAGGAGGATGGAGGTGCCGGGCTGGCCGACGGGGCCGACGGTGATCCAGCGCATCTTGCCGTGTCCGACGTCGCTGCGGACCTCGAAGCCGAGGGTGTCGCGGTAGAAGGCCAGGGAGGCGTCCGGGTCGTCGTGCGGGAGGAACGTCGTGTGAATGCTGATGTCCATGGCGGTCATGCTAGGGGCGGCTCCGTGACCCGCGCTTCTCGGAATCTGCTCCGTCCGGCGGTCACCCGGCGTATCCGTCCCGGCGCTCAGGCAGTGCACGCGGCGGCGTCATCGGGAATCCTGGCGGGGTGGCATCCGGCACGGCGTGAGTGCGACGGGAGCGCTGAGCACACATGAGCGGCAACACCACTGGAGCCCCCGCTCCCCCGCCGGCCGGTCCCGGAAACGGGCCCGCCGTCTCCCGCGGGGAATTCGACGCGCTCTTCGAGGCGGTCCGTACGTGGGGCCGCTGGGCCGCGGCCGACCGCGGCGCGTGGAACAGGGTGACCCCGGACCATGTGCGGCGGGCCGCCGCGCTGATCCGGTCCGGGACGATCGTGCCGTTGGGGCGGCCCTGGAACACCCGCCCGGAAGCGGACAACGAAAAGCCCGCGCTGCACTACATGTCCGACCTCGGTGACGTGGAGGCCCCGGAGCCCTCCACCTACAAGGACTTCCTTGCCGTGGACTATCACGGCAAGGGCGTGAGCCACCTGGACGCGTTGTCGCACATCGCGTACCGCGGGCGACTCTACGACGGCCGCGCGGCGCGCGAGGTCGTCGATGTGGGGGGCGCCCGCTTCGGCGCGGTGTCGGCGCTCGGCCCCTTGGTCACCAGGGGCGTCCTCCTGGACCTGCCCGCCGTCCTCGGGATCAAGTGGCTGGAGCCCGGCCGTGCCGTGCACGCGCCGGACGTCGTCGCGGCGGAGGAGGCGCTCGATGTGACGATCGGGGACGGCGATGCGGTGCTGCTGCGCTCCGGCCACCTGCGCCGCCGCCGGGAGACGGGCCCCTGGAACTCCGACGCGGCGAGCGCGGGCTGGCACGTGGACGCCGTGCCGTTGCTGGCCGAGCGCGCCATCGCGCTGCTCGGCGGCGACGGGGACAGCGATGTACGGCCGTCGCCGGTCGAGGGCCTGCACTCCCCCGTGCACGCCCTCGCCGTCGCGGCGATGGGGGTACCGCTGCTGGACAACCTCGATCTCGAAGCCCTCTCCGCTGCCTGCGCCGAGGCGGGCCGTTATGCGTTCGTGCTCGTCGTGGCGCCGCTGAACGTCCCCGGCGGGACGGGCTCACCCGTCAACCCGGTCGCGATCTTGTGATGCCCGGCCCGTCACCCTCCCCGCCGCCGGCCAGCCCGTCCTGAGCCTCGAGAGCGTGACGACCGAATACGCCGCCCGGGTCAGCCTGGACCTGCGGGCCGGCGAAATCCTCGGCATGGTGGGCCTGACCGGCGCCGGCCACATGGACCTTGGCCGCGCCCTCGCCGGCGCCCGGCCGATCCTCGGCGGGCGGGCGCTGCTCGACGGCCGGCCGTACCACCCGCGTACGGTCTGCGCCGCGCTCGCCTCCGGCGCCGGCTTCGTGGCGGGCAACCGCCAGGAGGAAGGCTGCGCAGCAAGCAGTTCCAGGCCGCCACCGTCCCCGAGCCGCTGTCCCAGCAGGGCTGGCAGATCATCGACGAGTTCAACCGCGCCTTCGCCGACCGTCCCGCCAGCGGCTACGTCGCCCCCGTCCACATCGCCACGGCGGAAAACAGCCACGACGCCTCGTCCTGGAATCCGTCCGGTTACCGCGAGGCGTACCAAAAGATCTGGCGCAAGTGAGCACACGGGCCGCTCAGCGCTCGGCGGCCGGGACGATGCCCGGGGCGAAGCGGTACGACACCGCCTCCATCAGGGGCTTGCGCTTGGTGTTGTGGAAGGCCGCGATCCGCCACTGCCCGTCACCCTCGCGGACGAGCGTGTACGTCTGCACCTTGCCGAGCTTCGCCGGGCGCGCACCCTTGTAGGTGTCACCACGGCTGTTGACCACGGCCGAACCGGTTCCGTAGAAGCGGATTTCGAGGATCTCGTCGGCCAGCCGGGTGCCCTTGAGGAAGCCCGCGAAGAGGGTGCGGTGGCTCTCCACGATGTCGCGGCGGCCCTGGTAGAGGGTGCCGACATAGGTGGTGTAACTGGCGTCCTCGGTGAAGACCGCACCGTAGGCCTCCGCGTCGTGCCGTTCCCAGGCGTCGAGGAGCCGGGCCAGGAGGGCTTGAACCGCGGTGACGTCTTCGTCGGCGATGGGCTGCATGACGGACCACTCCCCTATTGGTTAGACTGGTGCAGATACTGAATGAGATCAGTATCTGCATGCGTGCAGATATAAAAGTAAAGGGAGAGTGCGGAGATGGCAACAGCCGGCGACGAGAACAGGCACACGACCTTCCGTCACTACCTGGACGCCGTGGGGCTCCAGGACCTGGCCGGCGCGGAAGCCGCAGGCCTGCACACATCGCAGTGGTACGCCCTCAGCCTCATCACCCTGGAGGGCAGCCTGTCCTCCAGTGCCACATCGCCGACCTGATCGGCAGCTACACCCCGGAGCAGCAGGCCCTGCTCTTCGACTACTTCACCCGCGCGGCGCCCGCCTTCCGGGCCGCGACCGAGGAGATCCGCCGGCTCCGCGCCCCGACGGGGCAAGACCGCCGGGGGCGGGAAGCCGGCTCAGGGCGAGGGGATCATCGGCGGGTTGAGCCGGGCGAAGCCCTCCTGACGCTCGTACGGGAAGTACGGGTACGGCGCCGGCCGGTGGCTCGCGGCGTCGAGACGGGCCACCTGTTCGGGGGCCAGGGTCCAACCGATCGCTCCGATGTTCTGCCGCAGCTGTGCCTCGTTGCGCGCGCCGATGATGACGGAGGACACGGTGGGCCGCCCCAGCAGCCAGTTGATGGCCACCTGCGGGATCGTCTTGCCGGTCTCCCGCGCGATCTCGTCCAGGGCGTCCACGACGTCGAAGAGGTGGGCGTCCTCGACCGGCGGGCCGTAGTCGGCGGTCTGGTGCAGTCGGCTCTGCGCAGGCAGGGGGCGGCCACGGCGCAGCTTGCCGGTGAGCCGGCCCCAGCCGAGGGGGCTCCAGACCATGGCGCCGACTCCCTGGTCACGGCCGAGCGGCATGAGCTCCCATTCGTAGTCGCGGCCGACGAGGGAGTAGTAGACCTGGTGGGCTGCATAGCGGGGGAAGCCGTGACGCTCGGAGGCGGCCAGGGACTTCATCAGCTGCCAGCCCGCGAAGTTCGAGACGCCGACGTAGCGGATCTTGCCGGCCCGTACCAACTGGTCGAGCGCGCAGAGCACCTCCTCGACCGGGGTGGCGGCGTCGAAGGCGTGCAGTTGGAAGAGATCGATGCGGTCGGTGCCCAGCCGGCGCAGGGCGTCCTCGGTCGCCCTGATCAGACGGGTGCGGGAGGAGCCCGCGTCGCCCGGGCCGTCGCCCATCGGCAGCCCGGTCTTGGTCGACAGCAGCACCTGGTCCCGGCGGCCCTTGATCGCCGCGCCGAGGACCTCCTCCGAGGCCCCGGCCGAGTAGACGTCGGCGGTGTCGAACATCGTGATGCCCGCCTCCAGGCAGATGTCCACGAGACGGCGGGCCTCCCGGGCGTCCGTGGTGCCCCAGGCGCCGAACAGCGGGCCCTGGCCGCCGAAGGTGCCGGCACCGAAGCTGAGTGCGGGGACCTGGAGACCGGACGCGCCGAGCTGCCTGTATTCCATGACGAAACCCTTCCGAGCACTAATGGGACCGTGGAACCGTTAAGATGAGTCCACCGTAACAAGGTCGAACCATTAATGGAACGGGAGTCCCGTTATGACTGTTGAGGGGTACGAGGACACTTCGGAGCCGGGCACCGTCCGGCCCGGCGGCCGCACCGCCCGCGTACGCGCGGCCGTCCTGGAAGCGGCCGGGGACGTGCTGGCCGACCACGGCTTCCACCAGCTCGACCTGGCCGAGGTCGCCCGACGCTCCGGAGTCGGCAAGACCACGGTGTACCGGCGTTGGGGAACCGCCGCCGGCCTGGTCGCCGACCTGCTGACCGACATGGCGGAGCAGTCCCTGCCGCGTACCGAGACGGGCGCGCTCCTCGACGACCTGCGAGCCAATGCCGAGCTGGTCCGGCGCACGCTGGCGGACCCGCGCCAGGGCGCACTCTTCAAGGCGGTGATCGCCGCGGCCACGACGGACGGGAAGACCGCCGAGGCCCTGCACCGGTTCTACGAGGTGCGCGTCGCCGAATGGGCGCCGTGCGTCCACCAGGCCGTCGCGCGCGGCGAACTTCCGCAGGGCACCGACGCCGACGAGGTGATCCGCGCCGTCTCGGCTCCGCTGTACTACCGGCTCCTGACCACCGGCGCCCCGCTCGACACGGCGACGGCGGAACGCGCCGCGACCGCCGCCGCCACCGCGGCCCGTGCGGGCGCCTTCGCATGAGGGCTCGGGCGGCGCGGCGCGGCGGCCGCGGGAGGCCCGGGACCGGCCGACCTGTCGCGAGAGGGCCTGTGGCAAGATCCGCGGGCATGAGGATCGAACACGCGGATCGGCCCGTTGCCCTGGTCACCGGGTCCACTTCGGGGATCGGGGAGGCCGTCGCGCGGAGGCTGGCGGCGGACGGGATGCGGGTCGTCGTGCACTCGCGGCGCAGTACGCAGGCCGGAGAGGCGCTGGCGGCGGAGCTCGGCGGGGCGTACGTACGGGCGGACCTGGCGGTGGAGCAGGAGGCCCGGGAGCTGGTCGAGGCGGCGCTCGACCGGTGCGGGCGGCTGGACGTACTGGTGAACAACGCGGGCATCAGCTGGCCGATCCCGCACGACGACCTGGCCGCGGCGACGCCGGCAGCCTGGCGACAGCTGCTGGAGGTCAACCTGATCGCGCCGTGGGTGCTGTGCACGGCGGCCCTTCCGGCGCTGCGCCGGTCCCCCGCGGGCGGCAGCATCGTCAACGTCACCAGCCACGCCGGGGTGCGCCCCAAGGGCTCGTCGGTGCCGTACGCGGCGAGCAAGGCCGCCCTGAACCACGTGACCCGGCTGCTCGCGGCCGCGCTCGGGCCCGAGGTGCGCGTCAACGCGGTGGCGCCGGGGCTGGTGGACACGCCGATGACGAAGGACTGGGTGCAGGCGCACGAGCTGTGGCGGGACCGCGCGCCCATGCGCCGGCCGGCCCGGCCCGCCGACGTGGCCGACCTGGTGGCGTCGGTGGTCGCCAGCACCTATCTCACCGGCGAGGTCATCGTGTTCGACGGCGGGCTCAACCTGACCTGAGACGGCGCCGCGCGGCGATCAGCCGAGGACGAGCGGGAGTCTCGCGGCCAACTCCCCCAGTGCGGTGCTCTCCACCTCGGTCGGGGCGCGCCGTCCGGTGCCGATCAGCAGCGCGTCCTCGTCGCAGAACGACGGGGGGAACGCGGCGCCGGCGATCTTCTCCAGCAGTTCGCGCGAGCGTGCGAGACCCTCGGCGGGCGGTCGTGCCGCATTCGGGAGGTACGCGATCAGGTCGAGGTGGTGCAGCGTCCATTCCAGGACGTACGCGCAGAGGTAGTCGCCCGCCGTGAGCACCTCGTCGCGAGTGCCGACCCGGCCCGCGCGGTCCGCGAGTTCGGCGGCGCGGCCGGCCGCGGAACCGACGTCGTCGAGGTGGAACCTGAGCAGCCACGGCTCTTCGTACGCGGCTGCGAGGCGGACGGTCAGCGCGTCGAGCGGGTCGTCGCCGGTCGGGGGGTCGACGAGGTCCCAGTACGTCACCGCGTCCCGGGTGGGCGCCGTTTCGGCGGGGGTGACCAGGGTGATCAGGACGTCCTGGGCGTCGATGACCAGGTGGCACACCAGGTCCCGCACGAGCCAGCCGGCGCAGCCGGAGGGCCGCGCGAAGTCCTCGTCCGGGAGCGCGGCGACCACTGCGCGCAAGGCCGCCCAGGAGCGCGAGAAGAGATCCACAGCCGCAAACTAGCAGTGTCCGGGGCCGCATTCGGGGGCGTTGTCAGATCTGCCTGCGATGCTCGGCTGCACGCATGCCGCGGCGTGCGGGCTCGTGCGCCAGACTTCGTGCATGGAATCGGGGTACGCGGCGGATCTGGTCGGACAGGCCTTGGCAGCGGCGCGTGTTGCCGGGGAGACGGATGACTGGGACGCGTACGAACGCCTGCTGGGGCGGGCGGCGGCCGACGGGGCCGGGGCGCTGCCACTCGGGCTGGAGCTGATCGGTTCGGCTGATCCGGTCGCGCGCGAGACGGGCTGTGACCTACTGGGCCACGCGAGCAGCCAGACCGAGGCAGTCCGGGCCGAGGCGGCGACCGCGCTGGTCGCGCTCGCGGAGCGGGAGACCGAGGGCCGCGTTCTGTGGTCCCTGGCGCGCGCGATGGAAATGACGTACGACCAGCGCGGCGTCCCCGTCCTCGTCGCCCTGGCCGGACACCACGACGCCGCGATCCGCCGGCAGGTGGCCGGCTCCTTCGCGGGGGTCACCACCGGCTTGCCGGACGGGCCGGACATCCGCGCGCTCGTCACGCTGACCCGCGACCAGGACCCGGAGGTTCGCGACTGGGCGACCTTCACGCTGGGCTTCCAGGCCGAAGCCGACAGCCCCGCGATCCGGGACGCGCTCTGGGAACGCACCACCGACGAGAATGCGGAGGTCCGCGAGGAAGGCATCCGCGGACTCGCCCGGCGGCACGACCCTCGCGCGGTCCCGCTGTTGTCGCAACTGCTGAGCAGTCCCGGGGGCGCGCACGTCCTCACCTTCGGCGCGGCGCAGATCATGGGCGTCCCCGAACTGCTGCCGGCCCTGCTGGAGTACGAGCCCGAAGGCGTCGGGGTCACCGCCGCCGTCCGCGCCTGCGACCCGGTGCGGCGGGCCGGACTCGACGCCGCCGCCTGGGAGCTGCTGTGCGTGCTCGGCCGGCTCCGCCCCGATCTGGACGCCTCTGTGTACATGGACCGTTTCGCATCCGGCATGTCCCTCGGCCTCGGCGCCGTCCTCGACTCACCGGCTTACGACGTCGAGGCGCTGCTCAAGCGGGCGCACGGCGACCCCGCGGCCGCCGCAGCGCTGGTCGCGTCCGACCTGCCCGTCTGAACAGGACGGCAAAAAGACAAAGGCAAGGAGGTTACCCACTCCTTGCCACTCTCAAGATATAGCGCACCGGGGGGCTTGCGGCAAGACCCGGGGCGTGCTGCAGAATCACCGATCGAAGCCAGGACCTGCGGAAACGGGGATTTGCGATGATCGATGTAATCGTTGCCGGTGGTGGACCGACCGGTTTGATGCTGGCCGCCGAACTGCGGCTGCACGGGGTGCACGTGGTCGTGCTGGACAAGCTGGCCGAGCCGACCAAGCAGTCCCGCGGGCGCGGCCTGCACGCGCGCAGCGTCGAGGTGATGGACCAGCGCGGTCTGCTGGACCGGTTCCTCGCGGTCAGCGAGAAGTTCCAGGCCGGTGGTCTCTTCGGCGGCATCGTCAAGCCGTGGCCGGAGCGTTCGGACACGGCGCACGCGTACGGCCTCTCCACCCTGCAGCCGGTCACCGAGCGGCTGCTCGAGGAGCGTGCCGTCGAACTCGGCGCCGAGATCCGGCGCGGCTGCGAAGTGGTCGGGCTGGGCCAGGACGAGGACGGGGTGTCCGTCGAGCTGGCGGACGGCACGCACCTGCGCTCGCGCTACCTCGTCGGGTGCGACGGCGGCCGCAGTGCGGTGCGCAAGCTGCTCGGCGTCGGTTTCCCCGGCGAGCCCGCGAAGGTGGAGACGCTGCTGGGCGACATGGAGATGACCGGGGATCCCGCGACGGTTGCCGCCGTCGTCGAGGAGGTCCGCAAGACCCAACTGCGGTTCGGCACCATTCCCAACGGGGACGGGACGTACCGCGTCGTCGTGCCTGCCGACGGCGTGGCCGAGGACCGTGCGGCCGAGCCGACCTTCGAGGAGTTCCAGCAGCGGCTGCGGGCGGTCGCGGGCACCGACTTCGGCGTGCACTCGCCGCGCTGGCTGTCGCGGTTCGGCGACGCCACCCGGCAGGCCGAGCGCTACCGGGTCGGCCGGGTGCTCCTGGCGGGAGACGCGGCGCACATCCACCCGCCGACCGGCGGGCAGGGCCTGAACCTCGGGGTGCAGGACGCGTTCAACCTCGGCTGGAAGCTGGCCGCCGAGGTCGACGGCTGGGCGCCGGAGGGACTGCTGGACAGCTACCACGCCGAACGGCATCCGGTGGGCGCCGCCGTGCTGGACAACACCCGCGCGCAGATCACGCTGCTGGGGACCGATCCAGGTGCGACCGCGCTGCGGGGGCTGTTCTCGAAGCTGATGGACTTCGAGGAGGTGAACCGGTACGTGACCGAGATGATCACCGCGGTCGGGATCCGCTACGACTTCGGCGAGGGCCACGAACTGCTCGGCCGGCGGCTGCGGGACGTACAGCTGAAGCAAGGCCGCCTCTACGAGCTGATGCGCGGCGGCCGCGGCCTGCTGCTGGACCAGACCGGCCGGCTCTCGGTGGAGGGCTGGGAGGACCGGGTCGACCACGTCATCGACGTCATCGACGCCGGCGAGGAACTGGACGCGCCCGCGGTACTGCTGCGGCCCGACGGCCACGTGGCGTGGGTCGGTGAGGACCAGCAGGAACTGCTCGGCCGACTGCCGAAGTGGTTCGGCGCTGCCGCCGGCCGAACGCGCGGTCCGGGCCTGTCGCCTGCCCGTTCGTCGACGGCTCGCGGCACAGTGGGGGCATGAACGCAGACGACAGGAACACTCTGGCCGCAGGGCGTGCGGCGAGCAGGCTTCCCGCCCAGGACCTGGAGCGGGCGCGGCGTTTCTACGCCGAGAAGCTCGGCCTGGAGCCCGTCGACGAACGGCCCGGCGGGCTGCTGTACCGGTGTGGCGGCACGGAGTTCGCGGTGTTCAAGTCGACGGGCGCCTCGCCCGGCACCTTCACTCAGATGGGGTGGCAGGTCGACGACATCGAGGCGGTCGTGTCGGAACTCAAACGGCGCGGTGTGGTGTTCGAAGACGTCGAGGTGCCCGGACTGCGTACGAAGGACGGGATCGCCGAGATCGAGGGGAACTACCCGAGCAAGGGGGCACGGGGCGAACGCGGCGCCTGGTTCCGTGACAGCGAAGGGAACCTGCTGGGCATCGGCGAGCCGGTCGCGTGAGCGCGGTGCCTCGGCCCGTGAGTACGCGCGCCGCCACACCGACGTGCAACCTTCGGGTTGCACGTGGGCGAGCGACGTGCAACTCTGGAGTTGCACCTGATGGCAGCGACGAAGGAGCCCCTCATGAGCGATGACCGCATCGAGCGCGAAACCCTGATCGCGGCGCCCCTGGAGCGGGTCTGGTCCCTGGTGGCCCAGCCCGGGTTCTGGGTGGCCGACGAGGCGAGCCTGCCCGGCACCGTGGCCGTGGAAGGCGAGTCGATGGTGGCGAAGAACCCCGAGTACGGCGACTTCCCGGTGCGCGTGGAGAAGGTCGAGCAGCCGAGGTACCTGGCGTACCGCTGGGCCAGCGCGTTCCCCGGGGACGAGCTGCGCGAGGACAACAGCACCCTCGTGGAATTCACCCTGACGCCGGAAGGCGACAAGACGCGGCTGCGCGTCGTGGAGAGCGGGTTCGCGGCGCTGGCGGGGTCCGAGGAACTGCGGAGCAAGGCGGTGGAGGACAACACCGGGGGCTGGCCGCAGGTGCTCGACGCGTTCAAGGCGCGCGCCGAGCAGCCCTCCGCGTGACGGACGAACACCTCGCCGCCGGCCAGGCGGTCGACAGCGTCCTCGCCGCACTGGCCGACCCCACGCGGCGACAGTTGCTCGAACTGCTCGCCGCGCGGGGCGAGGCCACCGCCACGACGCTCGCCGAACCGCTGCCCATCTCGCGGCAGGCAGTGGTCAGGCACCTCGGCGTCCTTGACGCGGCCGGCCTGGTTCAGGGCAGCCGCGCCGGTCGCGAGGTGCGGTACACGGTGCGGCCCGCAGCTCTGGACGTGACCGCTCGGTGGATGTCCGCGCTCGCGGCCGACTGGGACCGGCGCTTGGCCCACATCAAACGCATCGCCGAGGCGGCGGAACGCGCACCGGGTCCCGGGCACGACTGAAGGCGCCGCACGCGGACCCGTCCCGGCCACCCTCGCCGCCCGGCGACGCGGACCTGAGCCGGCTCGACCCGCGCTTCACGGAGATCACGTGGAAGCCGGAGTACGCCCATGCCCGGTGGGGGCTGCTCCGGACCGAACCGGACGGCGGGCGCGTCATGGTCGCTCACGCGACCCCGTACCGGGCCTCGATCCCCGCGATCACCAGGCGCAGCCCCTCCTCGAAGGCTTCCTCGAAGCCCTGGAAGAGTTCGGCGCCCGCGGCCGCCGAGAGGGGGAAGTCGGCCATGCGGGCGGCGCGCTCCTCCACGTCGTAGCCGTCTCGGCGCTCGCCCGGCAGCGGCTGGACGCCCTGTTCCTCGGTGACCTGGCCGAGCGTGAAGAAGAAGGCCGTGGAGAGGGCGCGGACGGCCTGGGGGAGCTCGAAGCCGGCCTCGACGCAGGCGCGGAGGGTCGCCTCCATCGCGACCGCGTGCTCGGTGCCGGTGAAGCGGGAGCCGCTGAAGACCTTGGCGCCGTCGCGGTAGCCGAGCAGGGCCTCGCGCAGCCCGCGTTGCGCCGACAGGAGCCGCTCCTGCCAGGTGGCGCCCGGGGGGAGTTGCGCGCCCGCGACCATCCGGCGGTACATCTCCGTCGCCATCTCGTCCAGCAGCGCCTGCTTGTTCTTGAAGTGCCAGTACAGGGCCGGGGCCTGGACGTTCAGCTCCTTGGCGATCGCGCGGAGCGTGAGCCCGTCGAGGCCGACCTCGTTGAGGAGCCCTAGGGCGGTGTCGACGACCTGCTTCTTGTCCAGCTTGGGGGGTCTCTGAGTAGCCACACTTGACAGTTTAACGGCGTTAAGGGCATGCTCCGGAACATGGAACTTAACAACGTTAAGGAGCTTCTCGTGAATCCCGCGAACACCGTCGACACGGATGTGCTCGTCATCGGCGCCGGCCCCACCGGACTCGCGCTCGCCGTCGACCTCGCCCGGCGCGGGGTGCCCGCCCTCGTCGTGGAGCGCGCCGACGGGCTCTTCCCCGGCTCGCGCGGCAAGGGCCTGCAGCCCCGCACCCTGGAGGTCTTCGACGACCTCGGCGTACTCGACGCGGTCCGCGCGGCCGCCGGCCCCTACCCCGTCGGGGTGATCTGGCAGGACGGGGAGTGCAAGGGCGAGCACCGGATGGCCGAGGAGACCCAGGCGTCGGAGGCCGAGCCGTACCACGAGCCGTGGATGCTGCCCCAGTGGCGCACGCAGGAGATCCTCGGCGCGCGGCTGACGGAACTCGGTGCCGAGGTGGCCTTCGGGCGGGAGCTGGTGGGGATCACGCAGGACGCGGACGGGGTGACCGCGTCCTTCACGTCGGGCACGCCGGTCCGCGCGCGCTACGCCGTGGCCGCCGACGGCGGCCGCTCCACCGTGCGGCGGGCGCTCGGCATCGGCATGACCGGCGAGCCTGGCATGACCATGGACCCGAACCCGACGCTGGTGGCCGACGTCCGCATCACGGGACTCGACCGCGGCAACATCCACTTCTTTCCGCCCGCCGACGGCGAGGGCGAGGGTGGCGTCGCCGGCGTCATGGCGATCTTCCCGCTGGCGGGGACCGAGGACTTCCAGGTGGTGGCCCAGTTCCCCGAGGGTACGGACGTCGACCTCTCCCTCGACGGCATCCGCAAGACCGTCGGCGCCCGCTCGCACCTCTCCCCCGAGGACGTGACCGAGGTGCGCTGGGCCTCCGACTTCCGGCCGCGGGCCGCGATGGCCGAGCGCTTCCGCGAGGGCCGTGTCTTCCTCGCGGGCGACGCCGCTCACATCCACTCCCCCGCGGGCGGGCAGGGCCTCAACACCAGCGTCCAGGACGCGTACAACCTGGGCTGGAAGCTGGACGCGGTGCTGCGCGGCGGGGCGGCCCCGTCGCTCCTCGACTCGTACGAGGAAGAGCGGCTGCCCAACGCCGCGGACATGCTCGGACTGAGCACCCGGGTGCACCGCGGCCAGGTCCGGCGCGGCGCGGCCACTCGGCAGCTCGGCCTCGGCTACCGCGGCTCCTCGCTCGCGGTGGAGACGCGCGCGGGCCTGCCGCAGCAGGCGCTGCAGGCGGGCGACCGCGCACCGGACGGCGCGCGGGGCGGCGTACGCCTCTTCGACGCGTTCCGGGGACCGCACTGGACCCTGCTCGCGGTCGGCACGGACACCGCCCTGCCGACGCTCGCCGGCGCCCGGACGGTCCGGATCCCGCCGTACGAGGCGTACGGCACGGGAGTCTTCCTCGTACGGCCCGACGGATACGTGGGCTGGGCGGGCGGGACGGCTGAGGGACTCGGCGCGTACGCGGCCCGCTTGGGCGTCGCCTGAGGAGTCCACCGAGTCCACCCCTGGCCCACCGGCCTACTTCCGCCCGGTGATCGCGGTCAAGGCGTGTCGGAGGGCGGAGTCGCCCGGCGGGGCTTCGTGCCAGCGGGCGCTGACGTGGCCGTCGGGTCGGATGAGCAGCGCTCCGCGGGGCGGCAGGTCGCAGAGGCCGGCGTGCTCGCGACCAAGCGTCTCGATGCGCAGCGGCCATGGCACGGCGTCGTGTTGCTCCCAGGAAGCGGGGTCCGGGGTGAGCAGGGTGAACCATTCGCCGAAGGCGTCGAGCGTGGAGCGGTCGGGTGTGAGCCAGAGGTGTGGCATGCGGTGGCCGGGCGCCGCGGTGGGGACGTAATCCGTGTCCGTGTCGGACGGTTCGGGTTGTTCGGACGGCTCGGCCGAGGGGCTGTTGTCGGTGAGGACGGCAGCGGAGTGGTAGGTGACGCCGAGCACAAGACCGAGCTGGGCGAAGTACCGGTCCGACCAGGGCAGTTCGATCCCGTCCGGCGCCGCGCCGCCGGTCTCGAGCTGTTGGCGGCGCAGGTTCTGCGCCTGGAACATGAGTTGGGTGTTGGCCACCGCCTGGCGGAGCGTCCGGTGGGCGACGGGGTGGCGTTCGGTCTCGTACGTGTCCAGCAGGCCCGGTCCGGCCCACCCGTGGACCACGCCCGCCAGTTTCCAGCACAGGTTGTGCACATCGGCGATGCCGGTGTTCATGCCCAGGCCGCCGGTGATGGGGATCGCGTGCGCGGCGTCGCCGGCCAGCAGGATCCGGCCCGCACGGAAGCGTTCGGCGACGAAGGCGTTCATCACCCAGTGCTGAACGCGCAACACCTCGGCCCGTACGCCGGCGCCGGGGCCGAGGGCGCGCGAGACCAGGCCGGGCCAGTCGGCGTGCTCGGCGTCCTCGGGGGTGGGAGCGAGCCAGGCCCAGCCTCCTTCGGGGTAGAGCGGGAGGAACGATCCGTGCGCGGTGAAGTAGACCCCGGCGGGCTGGTCGGCGCACCAGCTGTTGAGGTCGGCGTCGAACACGACGGTGGTGACGGCCCCGATCGCTCCGGGGCCGGTGGTGTCGATGCCCAGCCGCTGCCGGGCGGTGGAGTTCGCGCCGTCGGCGGCGAGTACGTACCGGGCACGGACGCGGGTCTCTTCACCACTTCGGCGGTCGACGAGCGAGGCCACGACGCCGTCGGCGTCCTCGCCTAGGTCGACGAGTTCGACTCCGAAGCGCACCTGCGCGTCTGCCGCGGCGAGCAGGACGGGTTCCAGCCGGTCCTGCGAGGTGGCCACGCCGATCACGGGGCTCTCGGGGATCGGCGCGGCGACCCCCACCATCGCCGCGGTGGCGAAGTCGCGGTCGTGGAGGGTGTCGCGGAAGCGGATGCGGCCGAACTTCGGGGCGAAAGCGTTGGCCGTGACCTTCTCGGCGAGGCCCAGCTGGCGGAAGATCTCCATCGAGCGCGCGTTGACCAGCCGGGACCGGGGGAAGGGCGACAGCTCACGGTGTTTCTCGACGAGCAGGGTCCGAACGCCCCAGCGTTCCAGCAGCGCCCGGGCGGTGAGCCCGACCGGCCCACCGCCGACGATCAACACCTCCACCTCGATGTTCGCTGCGGGCATGGCGCGCTCCTCCTGGTCACCTCGGGTCCCTGCGGGGTGCGGCGGCAGACAGCCCCCTCACCCCCTGACCTCGTAACGTGAGATGATGTCAACTCTGAGTGACACATGGGGCCGCCACACAGGTGAAACGGGTCAGGCCGCCCTCCACCGGGTATAGAAACCTAGAGACCACGACGGACCCGCCGCGCCGCAGGTGCACCCCCGGGCCCATCCGTCGGAGGATTCCATGTCATCCCGTTCCAGCCGTACTACGGAGCCTGTCCATACGTCGGCCTCCGGGAGGCGCGCAGCCCCCGGCTCGGCCGAAACCCCGGACCTTCCGCAGGACCTGCTCGGCGTCAGCACCGCCGATGCCCGCACCCTGTCGGTCTCCCTGTTCGAACGGTTGAACGGGCTCACGGAGGGCACCGCCGAGTACTCGTACGTGCGCAACACCCTCGTCGAGCTCAACCTCAGTCTGGTCAAGTACGCCTCCCGGCGGTTCCGCAACCGCAGCGAGCCGATCGCGGACATCGTCCAGGTCGGCACCGTCGGCCTGATCAAGGCCATCAACCGGTACGACGCCGAGCGCGGGGTCGAGTTCGCCACCTTCGCCCTGCCCACCATCACCGGCGAGATCAAACGGTTCTTCCGGGACACCAGCTGGTCCGTGCGGGTGCCGCGGCGCCTTCAGGAGCTGCGCCTGGCCATCGCGAAGACCCACGACGCCATGGAGCAGTCGCTCGGCCGCCGGCCGACCGACGAGGAGCTGGCGGAACGCCTCGGCATCACCCGGGAGGAGCTGACCGAGGGACGCCGGGCCGCGAACGGCTATGTCGCGGGCCCTCTCGACACACCCCTGCGGGACGAGGGCGAGAGCGGGTCGACCGACCGGGCTCTGGCCTTCGAGGAGGAATCGTACGACCGGGTCGAATGCCGGGCGGCGCTGAAGCCGCTGATCGCCACGCTCAGTGAACGAGAGCGGATGATCCTGTCCCTGCGGTTCTGCGAGGAACGCACGCAGGCCGAGATTGGGGAGCAACTGGGTGTCTCCCAGATGCACGTGTCCCGGCTGCTGAGCCGCATCCTCCTGAAACTCAGGGCCGGGATGCTGGACGACCAGCTTCCGGCCGGCTGACCTCCGCCGGTGCGTCGACGTCCAGCCAGACGCACTTGCCGCCGCCGAGCACCGGGTCCGCGCCCCAGTTCCGCGTCAGGCGGTCCACGATGAGCAGGCCGTGGCCCCCGGGCCGCGTCGGGTCGGCGCGCCGCCGGAGCTCGGGCAGGGAGGGACTCCCGTCGGTGACCTCGATGCGCAGCCCGCTCCCGGTGCTGAGCAGGAGCAGCGAGCCGGGCCCGCCGGCATGCAGGCAGGCATTGGCCACCACTTCGGACACCAGGAGCAGGACGTCCTCGGCCACCATCGCGGCCTCGCCGTCCACCCGCCCGTCGGGGGCGCCCCCTGCTGCCAACCAGCCCCAGTCGGCCAGGGCCGTCCTGGTGAAGTCCCGGGACCGCGTGACCACGTCGCCGTCCACGCCGGCCAGCATCAGTCGCCGGCTCTGCTCCGGTTGCCGATCCTGCTCCGGCTGCCGACCCGTGTTCATCTCGCTCCTCCGCTAGGCAGTCTGCGGTCGGTCGGCCAGAGCCCCCGCCATGTCAGGGTGCACGGTGAAAACTCCGTCGGCACCCGTGATCCGAAACATGCGTGCGATCGAGGGGCGCAGGCCCGCGATCTCGATACGGCTCCCGGACTTCTGGGCCTCCAGGCGCCCCTGCAGCAGCACGTTCAGTCCCGTGGAATCGCAGAACTCCACATCGGAGAAGTCCACCAGCACCCGCGCGGCCCCGTCGGCGAGAGCCGCCTCCAGCGCCTGCCGCAAAGGCTCCGCCGTATCGTGGTCCAGCTCCCCGGCCAACACGAGTACGAGCGTGTCGGCGGCATGGCTCGCCTCGACGGTGAACCGGTCGTCACGCGGTGCCACAGCCATCCGGAACCACCCCTTCCATACGGGTTTCTGCTGCGCGTCTGCCCAGGCGCCCCGGGCCTAGTCCTGTGCCGACCGACCCTATGGCATGGCGTGGGCAGCCACCTACGGCACGGCATGGGCGGCCCGATCCCGGGTCGGGCCGCCGTCGCGCGGCGCGTGGTCCGCGATCTCACCCGTACGGCGCCTTCGTACGGCGTGGTGTGCCGCCGAGCGGCCCATGCGGCGGCGCCTTCGGGTGACACGGCCGCCGGGCCTGGAACGCGCCCCCTCGGGTTTCCCGGATCATCGTCCGAGGCCGGTCATGCTCCGGTCACCCAACCGTCGATCAGGCCGCCGCCGGGGGCCGGGTACGGCGGCGCCGCCGGTCCGGGTCGCCGCAGGGAGATCACGTGCACGTCCTGCTCGTCGCCAGCGCCTTCAACAGCCTCACCCAGCGGGTCCACGCCGAGCTCCGCGACCACGGCCACAGCGTGGCGGTCGAGCTGGCGCTCCCCCACGTGTCCCTGGCCGACGCGGTCCGCCGCCACCGGCCCGACCTGGTGCTCGCGCCGATGCTGAAGTCGGCCGTGCCCGAGGAGGTCTGGTCCGCCCACACCTGTCTGATCGTCCACCCGGGCCCGGTGGGCGACCGCGGTCCCTCCTCGCTCGACTGGGCTGTCCAGGAGCGGGCGACGCGGTGGGCCGTGACGGTACTTCAGGCCAACGGGGAGATGGACGCGGGCGACGTCTGGGCCTCGGTCGAGTGCGCCCTGCCGCAGGAGGGCAAGAGCGCCCTGTACCGGGGCGAGATCGCCGACGCCGCCCTGGAGGCCGTCCTCCTCGCCGTGGACCGGTTCGCCTCCGGCTCCCACGTGCCCGCGCCGCAGACCGCGGGCCGCGCCCGTCCCGCCATGCGTCAGCAGGACCGCCGGATCGACTGGGCGACGGACGGCACCGAGCGCGTCCTGCGGATGCTGCGGGCCGCCGATTCCCGGCCCGGCGTACGCGACGAGCTCCTGGGCGGCACCTGGTTCCTGCACGGAGGCCACCCCGAGGACCGGCTGCGCGGCCGTCCGGGCGAGCTGCTGGCCACCCGCGCGGGGGCGATCTGCCGGGCCACGGCCGACGGCGCCGTGTGGATCCCCGAGCTGCGGGCCCACCGGGCCCCGGGGGAGCCGACCGCGCCCAAGCTGCCCGCCACCCTCGCGCTCGGGGACAGGCTGCCCGCGCTGCCGGAGCGCCCCGCCCCGCCGGGCAGCGATCCACGCCGGCGCACCTGGTGCGACATCGGCTACCGGGAGGAGGGCCAGGCCGGCTTCCTGTCCTTCTCCTTCCCCGGCGGCGCGATGAGCACCGCTCACTGCCGGCGCCTGCTGGACGCCTACCGGGCGGCCTGTGCCCGCCCCACCTCGGTGGTGGTCCTCGGCGGCGGCCGCGACTTCTTCTCCAACGGCATCCACCTGGGCGTCATCGAGGCCAGCGCCGAACCCGCCGAGGAGTCCTGGGCCAACATCAACGCCATGGACGACCTGGTCGAGGCGGTCCTCACCACGACGGACCGGCTCGTCGTCGCCGCCCTGGGCGGCAACGCGGCCGCCGGCGGGGCCATGCTCGCACTCGCCGCGGACGAGGTGTGGTGCCGCTCGGGCGCCGTCCTCAACCCCCACTACCGGCTGATGGGCCTGTACGGGTCGGAGTACTGGACGTACACCCTGCCGCGCCGGGTCGGCGCCGCCACCGCCGAGCGCCTCACCTCCGAGGCGCTGCCGCTGAGCGCCGACGCCGCCCAGCGGCTCGGGCTGGTGGACCGTACGCTCGACTGCCCGCCCGGGGCGTTCGCCGGCCGGGCCGCGGCGCTCGCCGCGCGGCTGGCCACCGCGCCCGCCACCGCGTCCCGGATCGCGGTGAAGAAGGCCCGCCGGGAGCACGACGAGGCCGAGCGTCCGCTGGCCGCCTACCGCGCGGCCGAGCTGGACCTGATGCGGCAGACCTTCTTCGACGCGGACGCCCCGTACCACGCGCTGCGCCGGGCCTTCGTCCGCAAGGAGGCCGCCGTCGCGACCCCACCCCATCTGACCTGCCGGGCAGCGGGCCGCCACACGGCGGCGCGTCCGGGCGGCGTCACTGGACCGGCCGCTCATGACGGGGCATCCGGCCCCGCCGGGTGTTAGCAAGGAGCGTGGGGCGCAGGCGGGCCGGGCCGGAAGTACACCGAGACCGGCCGCCGCTCCCCGTCCGCTCCCCCGATCCCTTTCCCAAGGAGGCGTCCGCATGGATGCAGCAGCGCCGGACCCGGCAGTGGCGGACCCCACGATCCACATCCTCTGGATCAATGCGGGTCTGAGCTGCGACGGCGACTCCGTGTCCCTGACGGCGGCGATGCAGCCGAGCATCGAGGAGATCGTGACGGGGACCCTTCCCGGCCTCCCCAAGATCGCCGTGCACTGGCCGCTGATCGACTTCGAATGCGGCCCCGTCGGGGGCTCGGACACGTTCATCGAGTGGTTCTTCAAGGGCGAGCGGGGCGAGATCGATCCGTTCGTCCTGGTCGTCGAGGGCTCCGTACCCAACGAGAAGATCAAGTCCGAGGGGTACTGGTGCGGTTTCGGGGACGACCCGCGCACCGGCCAGCCCATCACCACCAGCGAGTGGATCGACCGGCTGGCGCCCAAGGCCCTCGCCGTGGTGGCCATCGGGACCTGCGCCACGTACGGCGGCATCCACGCGATGGAGGGCAACCCGACCGGCGCCATGGGCGTGCCCGACTACCTGGGGTGGGACTGGAAGTCCCACGCCGGGATTCCGATCGTGTGCGTGCCCGGCTGCCCGATCCAGCCGGACAACTTCTCGGAGACCCTGACGTACCTGCTCTACCAGGCGGCCGGCTCGGCGCCGATGATCCCCCTGGACGACAAACTGCGGCCGACCTGGCTGTTCGGAGCCACCGTCCACGAGGGCTGCGACCGGGCCGGCTACTACGAGCAGGGCCAGTTCGCCGAGACCTACGACTCTCCCAAATGCCTGGTGAAGATCGGGTGTTGGGGCCCGGTGGTCAAGTGCAACGTCCCCAAGCGCGGGTGGATGAACGGCATCGGCGGCTGCCCGAACGTCGGCGGCATCTGCATCGCCTGCACGATGCCCGGCTTCCCCGACAAGTTCATGCCGTTCATGGACGAACCGCCGGGCGCCCGGGTGTCCACCAACGCCATCAGGGCGTACGGCGCGCTCGTGCGCAGACTCCGGACGATGACGCTGCGCACCGTGGACGAGGAGCCGAAGTGGCGCCACACCGGCGAGACGCTGACCACCGGCTACCGCCCTCCCTGGTGACCTGGTGACCGGCGCCACCAACCCCCCGGTCACCCGCCCGTCCGACGCACCTCCTCCCGTATCGAAGAAGGGTCACGGCAGACACGATGGCACCGAAGACGAAGGCGGCCGGTGACGGCAGCGGCCTGGTGGAGATGGCGTGGGATCCGATCACACGGATCGTCGGCAGCCTCGGCATCCATACAAAGATCGACTTCAAGCAGAAGCGGGTCGCGGAGTGCTACAGCACGTCGTCCGTCTTCCGCGGCTACAGCGTCTTCATGCGCGGCAAGGACCCCCGGGACGCGCACTTCATCACCAGCCGCATCTGCGGGATCTGCGGTGACAACCACGCCACCTGCTCCGTGTACGCGCAGAACATGGCCTACGGAGTGAAGCCGCCCCACCTCGCCGAATGGATCATCAACCTCGGTGAGTCGGCGGAGTACATGTTCGACCACAACATCTTCCAGGAGAACCTGGTCGGGGTCGACTACTGCGAGAAGATGGTCCGCGAGACCAACCCCGGGGTCCTGGAGCTGGCCGAACGGACCGAGGCACCGCACGCCGGCGACCACGGCTACCGCACCATCGCCGACATCATGCGCTCGCTCAATCCGATCGAGGGCGACTTCTACCGCGAGGCCCTCCAAGTCAGCCGCTACACCCGGGAGATGTTCTGCCTGATGGAGGGGCGCCACGTGCACCCCTCCACGCTCTACCCCGGCGGCGTCGGCACCATCGCCTCCGTCCAGCTCTTCACGGACTACATGAGCCGCCTGATGCGGTACGTGGAGTTCATGAAGAAGGTGGTCCCCCTCCACGACGACCTGTTCGACTTCTTCTACGAAGCCCTGCCCGGCTACGAGGAGGTCGGCCGCCGGCGCGTGCTGCTCGGCTGCTGGGGCGCGCTCAACGACCCCGAGTACTGCGACTTCACGTACGCCAACATGACCGACTGGGGACGGAAGATGTTCGTCACCCCGGGTGTGATCGTCGACGGCAAGCTGGTCACCAACGACCTCACCGAGATCAACCTGGGCATCCGCATCCTGCTGGGCAGTTCGTACTACGACGACTGGGCGGGCCGGGAGCAGTTCGTCACCCACGACCCGCTCGGCAACCCGGTCGACCCCCGCCACCCGTGGAACCAGCACACGATCCCCGCCCCGCAGAAGCGGAACTTCGACGACAAGTACAGCTGGGTGATGTCGCCCCGCTGGTTCGACGGCAAGGACCACCTCGCGCTCGACACCGGCGGCGGCCCCATCGCGCGCCTGTGGTCCACGGCCCTTTCGGGGTTGGTGGACGTCGGCTACGTCAAGGCCACCGGCCACAGCGTCGTCATCAACCTGCCGAAGACGATGACCAAGCCCGAGACCCGCTTCGAGTGGAAGATCCCGAAGTGGAGCAACGCGCTGGAGCGCAACCGGGCGCGCACCTACTTCCAGGCGTACGCCGCCGCCATCGCCCTGCACTGCGCCGAGAAGGGGCTGGCGGAGGTCCGCGCCGGACGCACCCAGACCTGGGAGAAGTTCGAGGTCCCGGACGAGTCGATCGGTGTCGGCTTCACCGAGGCCGTACGGGGTGTCCTGTCGCACCACATGGTGATCCGCGACGGGAAGATCGCCAACTACCACCCGTATCCGCCGACCCCGTGGAACGCCAGCACCCGCGACACCTTCGGCACGCCGGGACCGTACGAGGACGCCGTGCAGAACACCCCGATCTTCGAGGAGAACACCCCGGAGAACTTCAAGGGCATCGACATCATGCGGGCGGTACGCAGCTTCGACCCCTGCCTGCCCTGCGGTGTGCACATGTACGTCGGCGGCGGCAAGACGGTCAAGACCATGCACGTGCCCACCGGCCTGAGCGGACTGGGCGGATGAGCGCGGCGGGCACGACGACCGGCGCCCCGGAGGCGGGGCTCCGCGTCGAGGCGGTGCTGGACCGGCTGGCCGCCACGGGAGACCGGGCGGCCGGCGCGGCGGCCGAGGAACTGGTGCGCGCCCTCATGGACTTCTACGGTGCCGGGCTCGCCCGGCTCCTCGAGCACCTCGGCAGCGGCCCGCTCGCCCCGGCGCTGGACGACGAGCTGGTGGCGAGCCTGCTCACCCTGCACGGTCTGCACCCGGAGGACACCCGTACCCGGATCGGGCGGGCCCTGCGGGCGTCGGGCGACCCGGCGGAGGTGGTCGGCTTCGACGAGGCCACCGGCGAGCTGCGGCTGCGCTCCGCAGCCGGCGCCGGCTGCGGCTGCGGCAGCGCCGGTCCCGACGCCGCCCGCCGTTCGGTGGAGGACGCCCTGGCCTGCTTCGCACCCGAGGTCACACGGGTGGAGACGGAGCCCGCCGGGGCCCCGCCACCGCCCCTCCTGCAGATCGGCCCCCGGCCGCACACCGCGGTGCGGGTTCCGTGACCGGGCCCCGACTGACGGCGCACGGCCAGGGCCCGCGCGGACTGCGCCGGTTCACCGGACCCCGGCCGCCCCGGCAGGAGACCTGTGAGCTGTGCGGGACGCCCGTGCGCGAGGACGGGCACCGCCACCTGGTGGAGACCGAGAGGCGGGCCCTGGTGTGCGCCTGCACCGCCTGCGCCCTGCTGTTCGACCGGCCGGGCGCGGCGACGGGCCGCTTCCGCGCCGTGCCGGACCGCTACCTCACCGATCCCGACCGGCCGCTCGACGAGAGCGCGTGGGAGCTCCTGCAGATTCCCGTCGGGGTCGCGTTCTTCTTCCGCAACGCCGCCCTGGACCGGCTGGTCGCGCTCTACCCGAGTCCCGCGGGGGCCACCGAGAGCGAGCTGGACCCGGAGACCTGGCAGCGGGTGCTGGGCCCGGGCCGGCTCTCGGCGCTGCTGCGGCCCGATGTGGAGGCGCTGCTGCTGCGCCGGCAGGAGGACGGCCGGACCGACTGCCATCTCGTGCCGATCGACATCTGCTACGAACTGGTGGGGCGGATGCGGCTGCTGTGGCAGGGCTTCGACGGCGGCGCCGAAGCACGGGCCGCGCTGCGGGAGTTCTTCGAACAGGTGGAGCGCCGGGCGGGCGCCGTCCCCACGGAGGCGCTTCGGTCATGACGGACCTCACCTTCCAATGCACCGGGGTGCGCGCCGACCCGTACGCCGCCGGGCCCACCCTGGTCTTCCGGCTGCGCGTCACGGCCGCCAGGGGCGCCCGGGTGCACGCGCTCGCCCTGCGCTGCCAGATCAGGATCGAACCGGCCCGGCGGACCTACGGGGCCGCCGAGGGCGAGGGACTGGCCGACCTGTTCGGCGAGCGGTCCCGGTGGGGGTCGACCCTTCAGCCCGTGCAGTTCGCGCAGGTGTCGGTCATGGTGCCCGGTTTCACCGGGGAGACCGAGACGGATCTCGTGGTGCCCTGCACGTACGACATGGACATCGGGGCCACCCGGTACCTCGGTGCTTTGCAGGAGGGCGAGGTACCGCTGCTGATGCTGTTCTCCGGCACCGCCTTCACCGGCGAGGGCGGCTTCCGGGTCGAGCCCGTGCCCTGGGACCGCGAGGCCCCGTACCGGATGCCCGTGGCCGTATGGCGCGAGATGGTCGAGCAGCACTTCCCCGGCTGCGGCTGGCTGCGGCTGCCGCGCGACACCATGGACGAGCTGCTGGCCTTCCGTTCGCGCCGCGCGCTCGGCTCGTGGGAGGCGACCGTACGGGCCCTGCTGGACGCGGCCGACGCGGAGCATCCGACGGCGCCGCAGCCCGTCCGGCTGGGCGCCCTCCTGCGGCGGGCCGGCGAGAGGACGGCGCCGTGACCACCACGACGACCACGGCGGCGGCCCGTTTCGCGACCGCCCGGCAGGTGGCCGACGCCGTCCTGTTCGAGGGCTACGTGCTCTACCCGTACCGGGCCTCGGCGGCCAAGAACCGGTTGCGCTGGCAGTTCGGCGTGCTGGTGCCGCCGTCATGGGGTCCCGCGCACGACGAGCCCTCCGCCCAGCGGACCGAGATCCTCATGGAACCCAAGGGCGACCCCGCGCTCGCCGTGGAACTGCGCTTCCTGCACGCCCGGCGGCGTACCGTCCAACGGGCCCTGGACGACGGCTCCTTCACGGAGGCCACCGAGCTGCGGCTGGCCGACCGGGTGCTCGTGCCCTGGGACGAGGGGGCCGAGGAACGCGTCGAACTCACCGTGAACGTGTCCCGACTCGTCGGCGAGGGCTCGGACTTCCCCTTCCGGCGGCCCGCCCGCGAGGAGACGGAACCCGTCCTCGACGCGGACGGGCGTACGGTGGGCCGACTGGTCCGGCACACCGCGGAGATCGACGGGGTGGTACGGCTGCGGGCCACCGAAGTACCGGGGCCCTACCGGGTGTTCAAACTGACCGCGGTGGTGGAGAACACCAGCCGGTGGACGCCGGAACCCGGGGCCGCCGACCGCGACGCCGCCCTGCCCCGGTCACTGGTCGCCGCCCACCTGCTCCTCGGTCTCGACGCGGGCTCCTTCCTGTCCATGACCGACCCGCCCGAGTGGGCCAGGGCGGCGGTCGGCTCCTGCGCCAACCTGCACACGTGGCCGGTGCTGGCGGGCGAGCCGGGCCGCGCCGACGTGGTCCTGTCCTCCCCGATCATCCTGGAGGACCATCCGGCCATCGCTCCCGAGAGCGCCGGGGCGATGTACGACGCCACCGAGATCGACGAGATCCTCGCCCTGCGGACGGCCGCCCTGACCGACCAGGAGAAGCGCGAGGCGCGCGGGACGGACGCACGGGCGGCCGCGGTGATCGACCTGGCCGAATCGATGCCGCCCGAGGTGCTGGAGCGGCTCCACGGGGCGGTCCGGTCGCTGCGGGAGATCACCGGCCCGGGCGCGACGCCCTCGGACGTCCCCGAAGCCGTCGACGAACGTGCCGACGCGGAAGCGGTGTTCAGACCGGACACGCCCTGGTGGGACCCCGCCCGGGACGACACCGCCGACCCGGCCCGCGACCGGATCCCGATCGACGGCACATCGGTGGGCGTGGGCAGCCGCGTGCTGTTGCGCCCGGGGCTGCGCCGTACCGATGCGCAGGACCTGTTCCTCCAGGGCCGCAGCGCCTTGGTCGAAGCCGTGCTGCACGACGTCGACGGGGGCGTGCACCTCGCGGTCACCGTGGAGGGCGACCCGGGTGCGGACATCCGGCGGGAGCAGGGCAGGTTCCTCTACTTCCAGCCGGACGAGGTCACCCCGCTGGAGGCGCCGTGATCGGCCGGACCCTGATCGCCGGAATCGGCAACGTCTTCCTCGGCGACGACGGTTTCGGCGTCGCCGCCGTGCGGGCCCTGTCCGACCACCGGCTGCCGCGGGGCGTGGAGGCGGTGGACTTCGGGGTGCGCGGCGTCCACCTCGCCTACCAACTGCTCGACGGCTACGACACGCTCGTGCTCCTCGACGCCACCGCGCGCGGCGGCGCCCCCGGCACGCTGTACCTGATCGAGGCCGACGACGACCACGCCCCCGGCGGAGCCGGCCCGGCCGTCCTCGACGGGCACCACATGTCGCCCGACACGGTCCTGGCGCTGCTCGGCACGCTCTGCGCCGGGACCGGCTCCACCCCGCCCCGGCGCACCCTGGTCGTCGGATGCGAACCCGCCCTCATCGACGAGGGCATCGGCCTGAGCGGGCCGGTGACCGCCGCCGTACCGCAAGCCGTCCGCCTCGTCCTGGAACTGCTCGGCTCCGGTGCGGGCAGCGCGTCCGGGGAGCCGTGCGGGCCCCGCCGCGACCTGAGGAGAACCCCATGAAGAAGACCGTCATCAGCGGGGCCATCGGCGGGGTCACCGCCGCCGCGCTCGTCGCCGTACTGAAGCAGGTCCTCCCCGACATCCGGCGCTACCTCCGGATGCGCCGCATGTGACGCCGAGACCGCCCCGCGGGCCCCGTCCGCGTCCGAATGGCGGACGGGGCCCGCGGGGCATCGGCGTGCCCGGCGCCGCCCGACTGGTCCTGCCGGTGTAATGAGGCCCGGCAGGACGGAGTCCGATGCACGAGATGTCGATCGCCATGGCCGTGATCGGCCAGGTGGAGGAAGCGGCCCGGGCCGGCGGGGCGAGCGTCGTCACCGAGGTGCGGCTGCAGGTCGGCGAGCTGGCCGGAGTGGTTCCCGACGCGCTGGACTTCTGCTTCGGGCTGGCCTGCGCGGGCACCGTCCTCGAAGGGGCTGCGCTCGCCACCGAGTTCGTGCCGGCCCGGGCGCGCTGCGGCTCCTGCGCGGCGCTCTGGCCGGTCGGCATGCCCCCCGAACTGTGTTGTCCCCGCTGCGCGAGGGCGACGGAGGTGGAGCTGGTGTCGGGCCGCGAGCTGCAGATCCTCAGCGTGCGATGGGAGGACGGTCCCGACCCCGTGCGCACCGCCGAACCGATCTCCGAGGAGTGCTGAACCATGTGCCGAGTGGTCGACCTGCAACAGGCGGTACTCGCCAGGAACGATACGCAGGCGCAGGCCCTGCGCGCCGAGCTCTCGGCCCGGGGCGTCACGGTCGTCAACCTGCTCTCCAGTCCGGGCAGCGGAAAGACCGCGCTGCTGGAGGCGGAGCTGCTCCTCGCCCGGCAGCGCGGGGTGGCCGTGGCGGCCCTGACGGCCGATCTCGCCACCGAGAACGACGCGGTACGCCTGGCCCGTTCCGGCGCGCCCGTCAAGCAGGTGCTGACCGACGGGCTCTGCCACCTGGAGGCGCGGATGCTGAGCCGGCACCTGGAGGGCTGGCTGCCCGAGGACACCCGGCTCCTCTTCGTGGAGAACGTCGGCAATCTGGTCTGCCCCGCCTCCTACGACCTCGGGGAATCACTGCGGGTGGTGCTGGCCTCGGTGACCGAAGGCGAGGACAAGCCGCTGAAGTACCCCACGGCCTTCGGTCTGGCCCAGCTCGTGGTGGTGACCAAGACCGACATCGCCGGGGCCGTCGAGTTCGACGAGGACGCCTTCCGGGAGCACGTCCAGCGGGTCAACCCCGGCGTGGAGGTGCTGCTCACCTCGGCGCGCACGGGTGAGGGGGCGGGGCTGCTGCTGGAGCGGGCCCTGGCCGCCGGATCCGGCGCCGGGGTGCACGTACCGGTGATGGCGCGGGCTCGGGGCGACCACGCAACCGTGGCCGGGCACCCACACGGGCACGGGCACGTACATGAGCACGGGCACGAGCACGGGCACGGGCACGACCACGGGCACGACCACGGGCACGACCACGGGCACGATGCCGAGCTGTCCGCCGCTCCCCCGTACCCCGTCGTGGAGCAGTCCCGATGACGCAGGCCCCACAGCGCCGCCGGGTCATCGTCCGGGGCGTGGTCCAGGGCGTCGGCTTCCGGCCGTACGTGTACGCCCGCGCCACGGGACTGGGGCTGGCCGGGCACGTCACCAACACCCCCGAGGGGGTGGTCGCGGAGGTCGAGGGCGCGCCGGCCGCCGTGGCGGCCTTCTGCGAACGGCTCGCGGCGGAGGCTCCCCCGCTGGCCGTGGTGCACACCGTCGACCACTGCGAGGTCCCGGTGTCGGGCGCCGTCGGATTCACCATCGTCGCCTCGCGGACCGGCGGGCGCACCCGGACCCTGGTCGCCCCGGACACGGCCACCTGCGCCGACTGCCTCGCGGAGCTGGCCGATCCCGCCGACCGGCGCCATCGGCACCCGTTCATCACGTGCACGCACTGCGGCCCCCGCTTCACGATCGTCACCGGGCTGCCCTACGACCGCGCCCACACGACCATGGCCGGCTTCCCGATGTGCCCCGACTGCGCGCGCGAGTACGCCGATCCCGCCGACCGCCGCTTCCACGCCCAGCCGGTGGCCTGCCCCGCCTGCGGGCCCCGGCTTCGGCTGCTGATCGCCGGGGCCCGGCCCAACGAGGCACCGTACGAGGCCGCCGGCGCGGACCCGGTGGCGCAGGCCCGCCGGATGCTGGCCGACGGGGCGATCCTGGCCGTGAAGGGGCTCGGCGGCTACCACCTGGCCTGCGACGCTTCCCAGGCCGGCGCCGTGGCCGAGCTGCGCCGGCGCAAGGCCCGCGGGGACAAGCCGTTCGCCGTGATGGCGCGCGACCTCGGCGAGGTCGAGCGGTTCGCCCACGTCGGAGCGGACGAGCGGGCCCTGCTCACCGGGGCCGTCCGGCCCATCGTGCTGTTGCGCCGCCGAGCCGGGGTCGCGGGCCCGGCCGAGGACGTCGCCCCGCGCAGCCCCGACCTCGGCGTCATGCTCCCTTACACCCCCGTGCACCATCTGCTGCTCGGTCTGCCCACCGACCCTCCGGGCCCCCGGCTGCTCGTCATGACCAGCGGAAATCTGGCGGACGAGCCGATCGTCACCGACGAGGAGGAGGCCCTGGAGCGGCTGGCGGGCATCGCCGACGGCTGGCTCACGCACGACCGCCCGATCCACGTGCCCTGTGACGACTCGGTCGTACGCGTCTGCGACGGCGGCATGCTGCCGATCCGGCGCGCCCGGGGTTACGCCCCGCTGCCCGTCGAGCTGCCCCTGTCGGTGCCCCCGACCCTGGCCGTCGGCGGCGATCTCAAGAACGCCTTCTGCCTGGGCGAGGGACGCCGGGCGTGGCTGTCGGCGCACATCGGCGACATGGACAACCTCGCCACCCAGTACGCCTTCGAACGGGCCGAGCAGCAGCTGGAGTCCATCACCGGCGTCCGTCCCGCGCGGCTCGTCGCCGACCGGCACCCCGGATACCGGTCCGGCGCATGGGCGCGGCGCAGCGCCGGGGACCGGCCGGTGGTGCGGGTGCAGCACCATCACGCGCACATCGCGTCCGCGATGGCCGAGCACGGCCTGGAGGCGGGCCGGCGGGTGATCGGCGTCGCCTTCGACGGCACCGGTCACGGCGATGACGGCGCGGTGTGGGGCGGTGAGGTGCTCCTCGCCGATTACGCGGGGTACACGCGGTTCGCCCACCTCGCGTACGTGCCGCTGCCCGGCGGTGACGCGGCCGTGCAGCGTCCGTACCGGATGGCTCTGGCGCACTTGCGGGCGGCCGGCATCGCCTGGGAGCCGGACCTGCCGTGCACGGCCGCCTGCCCGCCGGATGAACTGCGTGTTCTGGCTCAGCAGTTGGACAGCGGACTGAACTGCCCCCCTACCTCCAGCATGGGTCGGCTCTTCGACGCCGTGGCCTCCCTGACGGGCGTCTGCCACCACGGCGGGTACGAGGCGCAGGCGGCGGTGGAGCTGGAGAACGCCGCACTGCGGGCGACCGGGCGGGAGCACCGCGAGGGAGGCGCGAGTGGGGCGGAGCACGGGGCCGGGTACGGGGCCGTCGCCGGGTACGGCTTCCGCCTCGACCCCCCGGTGGCGAGCGGGGGCGGCCCGATCACCGCGGACCCGGCGCCAGTCCTGGCCGCGGCGGTGGCCGACCTGCGGGCGGGGGTGGACCCGGCGGTGATCGCCGCCCGCTTCCATGCCGGCGTCGTCGGTCTCGTCGGAGCGCTGTGCGCTCTCGCCCGCGACCGGGAGGGGCTGGACACGGTGGTGCTGACCGGCGGGGTCTTCACCAACACCCTGCTCTCTTCGACCTGCGCGCGCACCCTGCGCGAGCGGGGTTTCAGGGTTCTGCGCCAGCACCGCGTACCGCCGAACGACGGCGGGCTGGCGCTCGGTCAGCTCATGGTGGCGGCCGCCCGCGACATCACGGATCACCCACAGCAAGGAGAGGCTCATGTGCCTGGCGGTACCCGGCAGAGTGCTTGACATCGGGGAGAGGGACGGCACCCGCATGGCTACCGTCGACTTCGGCGGCGTCCGCAAGGAGGTGTGCCTGGAGTACCTGCCCGATCTCCAGGTCGGCGAGTACGCCATCGTCCACGTGGGGTTCGCCCTGCAGCGCCTGGACGAGGAATCGGCCCGCAAGACCCTCGAACTCTTCGCGGAACTCGGCATGCTCCAGGAGGAGTTCGGCGATCCCTGGGCGCTCGCCGAGGAGGCCGGGGGCGGCTTCCCGCCGTTCGCCTTCGACGAAGATCCGGCCGGCGGCGCGGCGCCGCAGGAAGGGGTGCAGCGGTGAAGTACATCGACGAATTCCAGGACCCGGAGCTCGCGCGCCGGCTGCTCGACGACATCCACGCCACCGTGACGCGCCCTTGGGCGCTGATGGAGGTCTGCGGCGGTCAGACACACACGATCATCCGGCACGGCATCGACCAACTTCTTCCGGATGAGGTGGAGTTGATCCACGGTCCGGGCTGCCCGGTGTGCGTGACGCCGCTGGAGGTGATCGACAAGGCGCTGGAGATCGCCTCCCGACCCGAAGTGATCTTCTGCTCCTTCGGCGACATGCTCCGGGTGCCGGGCACCGGCCGCGACCTGTTCCGGGTGCGCAGCGAGGGAGGTGACGTACGGGTCGTGTACTCGCCCCTCGACGCTCTGACGATCGCCCGGCAGAACCCGCAGCGCGAAGTGGTGTTCTTCGGGATCGGTTTCGAGACCACCGCCCCGCCCAACGCGATGACGGTGCACCAGGCGAAGAGGCTCGGCATCCGCAACTTCAGCCTGCTGGTCTCCCACGTCCGGGTCCCCCCGGCGATCGAGGCCATCATGAGCTCGCCCAGCTGCCGGGTGCAGGGCTTCCTCGCCGCGGGGCACGTGTGCAGCGTCATGGGGACCCGGGAGTACCCGGAGCTCGCGCGGCGCCACCGGGTGCCGATCGTCGTGACGGGGTTCGAGCCGCTCGACATCCTCGAAGGCGTACGGCGCGCCGTGCTCCAGCTCGAACGCGGCGAGCACACCGTGGACAACGCCTACGCGCGCGCCGTCCGCCCGGAGGGCAACCCGGCCGCCCTCGCCATGCTCGAGGACGTCTTCGAGGTCACCGACCGGGCCTGGCGCGGCATCGGAGTCATCCCGGACAGCGGTTGGCGACTGTCGCCGCGCTACCGGGAGTTCGACGCCGAACACCGCTTCCGCGTCACCGGCATCACCACCCGCGAGCCCGCCGAGTGCCGCAGCGGCGAAGTGCTCCAGGGCCTGCTCAAACCACACGAGTGCGAGGCCTTCGGAACGCTCTGCACCCCGCGCACCCCGCTCGGCGCCACCATGGTGTCCAGCGAGGGCGCCTGCGCGGCGTACTACCTCTACCGGCGCCTGGACCTCCCGGTCGTGCCGGCTTCCCCGAGCACCGCACGGAAGGCGAGCCCCGTTGCCTGAGACCGCTTCGTCCACGGTCGGCCGGCCGGACACGACCCTGCCCGGGGCCAACGCCCGGGCCGAGGCCGTGCTCGACGTCACCGGATGGACCTGCCCAGCCCCGCTGCGCGACCACCCCCGGGTGGTGATGGGCCACGGGGGCGGTGGCGCCCTGTCCGCCGAACTGGTCCAGCACCTCTTCGCCCCGGCCTTCGGGGGCCCCGTACTGGCCCAGCTCGGGGACTCCGCCGCGGTCTGCCTGGACGGGGTCCGGCTGGCCTTCTCGACCGATTCCTACGTCGTCCGGCCGCTGTTCTTCCCCGGTGGCTGCATCGGGGACCTCGCGGTCAACGGCACCGTGAACGACCTCGCCATGAGCGGGGCCCGGCCCGCCTACCTCTCCTGCGGGTTCATCCTCGAAGAGGGCGTCGAGATGTCCGTGGTGGCGCGGGTGGCCCAGGCCATGGGGGCCGCCGCCCGGGTGGCGGGCGTGGAGGTGGCCACCGGGGACACCAAGGTCGTCGAGGCGGGGCACGGGGACGGCATCTACCTCAACACCGCGGGGATCGGGGTGATCCCGGCCGGAGTGGACCTTCGCCCCCAGCGGGTGGTGCCCGGGGACGTGGTGATCGTCAGCGGTGACATCGGGCTGCACGGCGTGGCCATCATGAGCGTCCGCGAAGGCCTCGAGTTCGGTGTGGACATCGAGAGCGACTGCGCGCCCCTGGCCGGTCTGGTGCAGAGCATGCTGGCGGTCACCCCCGACCTCCACGTGCTGCGCGATCCCACCCGCGGCGGCCTGGCCGCCTCGCTGAACGAGATCGCGGCGGCTTCGGGCACCGGCGTCCTGCTCCACGAGGCCCGGGTGCCGGTTCCCGACTCCGTCGCCAACGCCTGCTCGATCCTCGGTCTCGACCCGCTCTACGTGGCCAACGAGGGCAAGCTCGTCGCCTTCGTGCCGCGCGAGCACGCCGAGCCCGTACTGGAGGCGATGCGGGCGCATCCGCTGGGCCGGGGGGCCACCGTGATCGGCGAGGCGGTGGAAGCGCACCCGGGCCTCGTCGTGGCACGCACCCGGCTCGGCGGGACCCGCGTGATCGACCTGCCGGTCGGGGAACAGCTCCCGCGGATCTGCTGAGCCGGCGTGCGACCTGGGCCGGTCGCCCGACCCGGCCCAGGTCGCTGCCGGTCGGCTACTGCCTGCCCCCTGGCCCCGGATGCCCCAGGAGGCGCTGGAGCCAGCGGGTACGGGCGTGGTGCGCGTCCCTGCTGAGGGCCGCCCGCGGTGCCAGGCCGTCGAAGCCGTGGTAGGCGCCGGGCCATACGTGCAGTTCGGCCTGGCCGCCGGCCTGCCAGATCGCGTTCGCGTACGCCACGTCCTCGTCGCGGAACATCTCGGCCGACCCGACGTCGATGTAGGCGGGGGGCAGCCCCGTAAGGTCCGTGGCGCGGGAGGGGGCCGCGTAGGGCGACAGGTCGGCGGCGCCGTGGCGGTCGCCCAGCAGTGCCTTCCAGGCGGTCGCGTTGGAGGTGAGGTCCCACGCGTCGAGTCCCGTCATCTGGTGACCGGAGAAGGTGCTGCCGCGGTCGTCGAGCATGGGGGACAGCAGCAGTTGCCCCAGCGCCCCGGGACCGCCGCGGTCCCGGGCCAGCAGGGCGAGGGCCGCGGCGAGCCCCGCGCCGGCGCTCTTGCCTCCGATGACGATCCGGTCCGCGTCGATGCCCAGTTCGGCCGCGTGCCCGGCCGCCCAGACGAGTCCGGCGTAGCAGTCCTCCAGCGGTCCCGGGTACGGCGCGTGCGGCGCCAGCCGGTACTCGACCGAGATGACGGCCAGTTCCAGCGGGACGGCCCACTCGCGAAGGATCCGCGGCAGCACGGACCACGCGTTGCCCATCACCATCGCGCCGCCGTGCATGTAATACAGCAGGGGCAGCGTCCCGCCGAGGCCCGCCGGCCGCGCGCTCACGAGGGTGACGTCCGGTGCGTCCGGCGGGCCCGGCACAGAGAACTCCGCCATCTCGAAACGCCCGTCGGCGCGCAGTTCCTCGGCCGTTGGCCTGGGCCGGGTCGTGGCATCCCGCTCCTGCCGGGCCGCAAGGTTGTCCGGGGTGATCGGCTCCCTCGGCCCGTTGCCCAAGGCCGCCAGCGCGGCGCCCAGTTCGGGGTCGAAGGGGGGCGCCGCCTTCGGCGTGCACCCGGGGAACCGTCGCCTGAAACCCATACGGCGTAGCCAATCACACCGCCCGGCCCGGCCCCGTCGGCCACCGCCCCACACGGCGGCCGACGGGAGTTTCGGTCCCGGGGGCTAACGGCCCGCGGGGGTCGTGTTGTCGGTGATCGTGCCGTCCGTACCGGACACGGTGACCGCGTGCCGGACGCCGTCCGGGCCGAGGACCACGGCCCGCCAGGCGCTGCCGCCGCCCTTCTGGGCGACCACGCGCAGGCTCTCGACCTTGCCGCCCGGCACCGCCGCGGCGGCCTTGTCGGCCGCGGCGCCGATCGCCAGCGACGGGAGCGGCGCAGGGGCGCTCTTCGAGGATCCCCCGCGCCCGTCGGCACCGTCGAGGCCTTCGAGGCCGTCGCGCACCTTCGGGCCGACCGGCCGACCGGGGCCGTCGGCCTTGGGACCGTCGCCCTTGGGGCCGCCGCGACGCTCGCCGCCGACGGGGCCCCACTTGCCGCCGCCCTTGCCGCCGCCCTCGGGCATGGCCTCGGACCGGGCGAAGTGGGGACCCCGCTCGATCCGTCCGTGGTGGTGCTCCGCGACGGCCACGGCCGCCGCTCCGCCGCCCACGATCACCACGGCCGTGCCCACGGCCGCCCACCGGGCACCCGTGCTCCGGGGCACCAGGCGGCCCAGGGCCGCACGCCCACGGCCCCCGCCCTTCGGGGCGTTCTCGGGCTGCCGGGGCTGCGCGGATTGGTCGGACGGCGGGAAAGTATCAGACATACCGGTACTCCTCAGGACAACCGGGCACTGCACCCGGCTGGTTCCCGAGCATGCTGAGCCGATGCTGAAGCCCACCTGAAGCTTCCTGAAGACCTCTTCAGCCGACCGTCCCGCGCGCCTGAGACCCTGGTCGGCATGCGCGTACTGGTGGTGGAGGACGAACGGCGACTGGCGGTGGCCCTGCAGCGGGGGCTCCAGTCGGAAGGGTTTTCGGTCGACGTGGCCCTCGACGGCCCGCAGGGCCTGTGGATGGCCACGGAGCACGACTACGACCTGATCGTGCTCGACATCATGCTGCCCGGCCTGAACGGCTACCGGGTGTGCGCGAAGCTGCGCGCGGCCGGCAACGAGTCGGGGATCTTGATGCTCACCGCCAAGGACGGCGAGTACGACGAGGCGGAGGCCCTGGACACCGGCGCCGACGACTTCCTCTCCAAGCCGTTCTCCTACCTCGTCCTGGTCGCCCGGCTCCGCGCCCTGGGACGGCGTACGGGCCGCCGGCGCCCCCAGGTGATGCAGTTCGGCGACCTGCTGATCGACCCCGCGCGGCGGGCCTGTTCCCGTGGCGATACGGAGATCCGGCTCACCGCCCGGGAGTTCGCGGTCCTGGAGTGCCTGGCCCGGCGCTCCGGGGAGGTGGTGCCCAAACGGGACATCCTGGAGCAGGTCTGGGACAGCGCCTTCGACGGCGACCCCAACGTGGTGGAGGTCCACGTCAGCGCCGTGCGCCGCAAGATCGACGCCCCCTTCGCGCGCGCCGCGCTGGAGACCGTACGCGGCGCCGGGTACCGGCTGGCGGCCGACGGTGGCTGAGCGGCACCTTGCCCTGCGCCCCCTCCTGCTGCGCCGCGCGGGCGCCGCCGCGCGCGCGGCCCTGCGCCGGTGGCCCGCCCTGCGCCGGCTGCGGTGGCTGCGGCGGCTGTGGCCCACCACGGTCCGGGCGCGGGCCACGGTGGGCGCCTGCGCGGTCGTGGCCGCGGCCCTGGCGCTCGCCTCGTTCGCCCTGCTCGGCCTGCTCGAGAACAATCTGCGGCGCAACGCGGAGGACGACGCCCGCCGACAGGCGGAGACGGTGGCCCGGCTCGCCGCGACCGGGAGGCTCGACCGTGTGCGCCCCGTGGGCCGCGGCGTCGAGTTCGTCCAGGTGGTGGGCCCCGACGGGCAGATCCTGTTCACCAGCCCGAACCTGGCGGGCGTGCCCCCGTTCCCCCCGGCCGGCCCCGGGGTGCCGGGCACCCGCTTCCACACCTGGAAGGTCCGCCCGGCCGGGGGCGAGCACCGTCAGCGGGTCGTCCAGGTCGTCACGGACACTCCGCAGGGCCTGGCCACCGTCTACGCGGGAGCCTCCCTGCGCGACGCGGACGCCGCCGACGACACCACCACCGCCGCCCTCGCGATCGGCGTGCCCCTGCTGCTGGCCACCGTCGCCCTCGTCACCTGGCGGGTCACCGGCCGCGCGTTGAAGCCGGTCGAGGAGATCCGTGCCGAAGTCGCCGGGATCTCCGACCGGGACCTGCACCGCCGGGTGCCGGTGCCGGCCACCCGCGACGAGGTCGCCCGCCTGGCCGAGACCATGAACGCCACGCTCGACCGGCTGGAGGCCTCCGGTGTCCGCCAGCGGCAGTTCATCGCGGACGCCTCCCACGAGCTGCGCAGCCCCATCACCGTCCTGCGCACGCAGTTGGAGGTGGCCCTGGCCGTCCGGGATCCGCAGCTGTGGCCCGAGCTGATCAGCGGTGCGCTGGAGGACATCGAGCGGCTCCAGCAGCTCTCCTCCGACCTGCTGCTGCTCGCCCGCATCGACGCGGCCCAGCCCGTGGCGGCCGTCCGGCTGTCCCTGACCGCCCTCGTCCAGGACACGGTGGACGCCCGGCTCGGCGACCGCGTACCCGTACGCACCGACCTGGCGCCCGGCGTCGAGGTGTCCGGCAGCGAGCTGTGGCTCAGCCGGGTCGTCACGAACCTGCTCGACAACGCCCAGCGGTACGCGGACCGGGAGATCCGCGTGGCCTTGCGCACCGGCGGCGTCCCGCACGCGCGCAGCGCCGTACTGGAGGTGACCGACGACGGGCCCGGCATCCCGCCGGAGGACCGGGAGCGGGTCTTCGAGCGCTTCGCCCGTCTCGACGACGCCCGCAGCCGTGACCACGGCGGCACGGGGCTGGGGCTCGCCATCGCCCGTGACCTGACCGCCCACCACGGCGGCACCCTGACCGCCGGGGACTTTCCGCACGGGGCCCGCCTGGTCGTCCGGCTGCCGCTGGCGGATCCCGCCCGGTAGCCGCCGGCTTCGGCCCTGGCGGCCCCGCCTCCGCGAGCCCCGGGGCGGGGTCCGCGCACGGCGTCGGCGGACTCGTCCTCTAAGGTGGCCGCGGGGTGGGCCCCGTACAGCGGGGGTCGGCAACGGCCGTGAGGACCGGTGGAGTTGGTGGAGTCTCTGCAGCCTGGTGATCTGCCGGAGATCGGGGGGTACCGCCTGTTGGCGCGGCTCGGCGCGGGCGGAATGGGCGAGGTGTTCCTGGCCCGGACGGCTTCCGGCCGGCCGCTGGCCCTGAAGACCGTGCACCGGGACCTGAGCCTGGAGCCGGACTTCGCCGAACGGTTCGCCCGGGAGATACGCACCAACGACCGCGTGCGCTCCCCCTGGACGGTCTCGGTGGTGGACTTCAGCCCGCCGGGCGCGTCCCCGCAGTGGCTGGCGACGGAGTACATCGCCGCGCCGTCGCTGGGCGACTGGGTGTCCCGCAACGGGCCCCTGGCGGGACCGGCCGTACTGTGCCTGGCGCGGGAGCTGTCGGCGGCGCTGGTCGCCGTACGCGCGACGGGGGTGGTCCACCGCGACATCAAGCCGGCCAACGTGCTGCTGGGCCCGGAGCGGCCCTTCCTCATCGACTTCGGCATCGCCCGCGCCGTGCGCGACGCGCGCCGCACGCAGACGGGCGCGGTCATCGGCACGCCCGGCTACCTCGCGCCGGAGCAGGCGACCGGCTCCGTGGCCGAGGCGGCGGCGGACGTGTTCTCCCTCGCCGCGGTCCTCGTGTACGCGGCCTCCGGCCACGGACCCTTCCTGGCACGCGGCGAGGAGCTGGGGCTGCCGGGTCTCCTGTACCGGATCGTTCACGACGAGCCCCTGCTCGACGGGGTACCGCAACCACTGGTGCCCCTGGTGAAGGAGTGCCTGGCCAAGGACCCGGACCGCCGCCCGACCGCCGAGGACGTACAGGCGCGGCTCGGGGCCGCCGAGGAGGGGGGCTGGAGCGGCGCGGTGCCTGCGGCCCTGGTCGCGGACGTCAATCGGCGGGAGGCCGAACTCCGGCGTCTCCTGGCCGCATCGCAGCCGCCCGCGTCCGCCCCCTCGGGGATCGCCTCGCCGCCGCCCCACCTGCCGTCGCCCCACCCGGCGCCGGCGCCCGTGCCCGGCGCGCCGGCGCACCCGCCCACGGCTCCCGGCACTCCGCTCCCCGCCACCGCCCCCTCGGGTCGCGGAGGCGGGTGGGCGACGGCGGCCCGACGGCCCAGAGCGATCGGCGCGGTGGCCGGCGCCGCCGTGCTGGCCACGGCCGTCACGCTCCTGATCCGGCTTCTCGGGGACGGCGGCAGCGGCGGGGCCGCGCACCACGGCGCCTCACCGTCGCCGTCGCCGTCGTTGTCCGAGAGGTCGTCGTCCGCTCCGTCGCTACCGTCGTCGTGGGCCGGTACGTGGTCCGGCGCCGGGCCCGGCACTCCGGACGCGGACGGCATCTCCCGGGCGCGAACGGGTGCGTTCACCGTGACGGTCACTCTGCGCTCCGGGGCCGTGGGCGAGGTCGTGGGCCGGCAGGTCAGCGAGGTCAAGGAGGTCTCCACCGGACGGAACCTGGGATGCACGGAGGCCCTGGAGCTACGCCAGATCACCGGGAACACGGCGGTCCTCGCGGCCGCCACCAGTCACCCGACCGACGTCGCGGCCACCTTCGACTGCCCCCGGAACAACCTCTACGTGGTGATCCTGGCGGAGCCCGACCGGCTGACACTCGAGTCGGAGGGAGCACAGTCGGCCGGCGCACCCGCGGCCCTGACACGGCAGCGCTGAACGGGACGGCGCCGCACGGCACACCGACACCAAGTCGACTGTGATAGAAGAGCATTGACTGCGATATGGCTCCGTCGGCGGTGCGGGTCGGGGCACGGGGAGGTCGCGATGGCTGCACGTGCGGTGTTCGTCCACGCGTCGAGGCACGACAGCGCGTCCCCGGAGGCCCGGTGACGGCCGAACGAGCCCCCCGCAGGCACGTGCTGGTCGTCGCGCCCCACTGCGAGTCCATGCCACGGCTGAGGTCCCTCGTCCCGGCCGCGCGCGAACTCGACGGGGTGCTCAGGAACGGCATGCTGGGCGGCTGTGACCCGGGCCTGCCCGACGGCGGGTCGCTCTTCGTCGGGGACGGCCTGACCAGCGGGTACATCCAGGGCCTGGTGGAGAAGGCCGTCGAGCACGCCGCCGACCGCAGCGCGGTCCTGGTGCTGGCCATGCTCGGGCACGGCTTCGTGGTCGGCGGCGGCGGCACGCTCCACCTGATGGCCTCCGACTCGGTCGAAGAGGTGCGCCGGGGCGCCCTGGACGTGAGCGCCCTGCTCACCATGGCGGTCGATCACCCCGGCGTGGACGGGCTGATCGGCATCATCGACACCTGCCATGCGGCCGGGGCGATACCCGCGGCGCCCCAGCTGACAGCCGGGAGCCGCAACGGCCGTACCCGTCTGTCACTCCTCATGGCGTCCTCCAGCAGTCAGCCCGCGTACGACCTGTCGCTCTCCCGGGAGCTCACCACCCTGCTGCGCCACGGCCTCCCCGTCGACGAGAAGGCCCTGTCGGTGACCCGCGTCGCGCAGGAGCTGCGACGGCACGTGAAGGGGCAGGACGTCACCGTCGCGCACCACGACGGTGACCCGTTCGCCGGCGAACCGCTCTGGATCGCCCGCAACACCCGGCACCGGGGCTCTTCTCCCGGCATCCTCAGCGGACCCTTCGCGGCCGAGGAGCTCACCGCCGCGCTGGGCGGGCTGCAGCCGCCCACACCCGTTCCGAGGGCAGAGAGCACGGCGGCCGTACGCGCTTTGCTGCACCGTCTGGAGGAAGCGCGGCCGATGGAGCCGGACCCGGCCTGGGAGCGGGCGGTGGAGGCCGCGGACCATCTGTACGTGGCGGTCCGCACCGTGGAGTTCCTGCGCGACTGGATCGGCACGGACCTGACCACCCCGCGGATCCGCCGGGCACTCGGCTCGCTGCTCGCGGGCGAGCGACGGTTGCCCGCCGGCCCCGCGACACCGTGCGACACCGATGTGGAGGTCCTCGACTTCCTCGCCTTCAACCATCCCGTCGCCTACAGCGACTGCCGCCCGTGGGTCACCCGGTTCGTCCTGCTCCTGGCCCGCGCGGCCGGCCGCGACGACCAGGATCCCGAACTGATCCGATGGGCGCGGGAGATCAAGGCGGGGCAGGAACTCAACGACGCGGTGGCGTACGCCCGGAGCCGACAGGCCGGGCAACGCCTGTCTTTGGTCACGAGTCTCCACGCGTCGGTCGCCGGGGACTGGCCGGAGTCGCTGGAGACCTGGCTGCTCCTGGACGGCGAGATCTTCGCACGCGGAACCTTCAGCTGCCTTCCGGAGTCGGAGCGGCCCGTCGACCGCGAGAGCGTGGAGGACGCGCTCGACAATGCCGTGCTGTGGGCCCGCGGCGAAGCCGCGACACTGCAGCTTCCGTTGATCCGCGTCCATGTGGCCGCGCCCAGCGCCCTACTGGTCACCTGGCGTCCCGAGGAATCCGGCTCGGCCCTGCTCCTCGGGGTCCACCACGACGTCGTCATGCACTGGAGCGAGCGCCTGGCTCCGTCCCGCTTGCTGAGGCTCACCCAGGCCGCGGTCAGCGCCCGTTGGGCGGCGATCGACAGCCATGGCGCCGCGTCGGCGCCGCTGGACTGGCTGTCGGAACAGGAGACCGCCGATCCGGGGGCATTGGGCGCCCGCCTCGCCCGCGGGCAGTACGCCGCGGGCGCCATCGGGCTGGACCACCGCCCCACCGCGGACACGGGAGGCCTGCTGGACCTGCTGCTCGCCTACACCCCCGTACTGGTGTGGCCGCACGGCGCGGAGGGCTTCGCGCCCTCGCTGCACGAACAGCTCGACGACCACTGGCGCACTCTGCCCGACAGCCTCCTGGACACCTACCGGTGCGAGTGGAGCGGCGCCCCGGCCAAGGACATCTCCGTACTGCGTCTGGTCTGGGACGACCAGGAGTGGCTGACGTTCTGCGACCGGTTCAGGGCGTCGGGCCCGGGGACGGAGGCCTCGTGACGGACCAACCTGCCCTCCCCGACGCCACCGTGCGGCTGGTCAACGCCTTGCGGCCCTTCCAACGGCACGGGGCCGCAGGCGATGGGGAACGGCCCGGGGTCCACGCCGAGGTCCTGGTCGACCGGTCGCCGACCATGGCGGTGTGGCGCGATGACCTCGATGTGTTCGGCCGGGCGCTGATCGGGCTCGGGGCGTTTCGCAGTGTCCGGATCGGTGACCTGCCTTCGGCGGGTGGCCCGGCGGCCTGGCCGGCAGCGGGCGCTGCTGCGGACCGGCTGCTGATCCTGGTCTCGGACTGCGCCTCCTCCCTGTGGCGCGAACCCGCCTGGTGGCAGGAGCTGTACGCACTCCTGCACCAGTCCCCCACCGCGCTGGTCAATCCACTGCCCCCGAGACTCTGGCGCCACACAGGGCTCGATCTGCCCGCCGTGCGCGTCGAGCCGCCCCGGGCAACGGCGAGGAGCAACGCCGGTCTGCCCTTCACGCCGCCTGCTCTCCTGCACGCCTTACCGGAGGGCGGACGCGGCGGACCCTCGTGGGTCCCTCTGCCGGTGATGTCGCTGACCAGCCACGGCCTGGGTCAGTGGGCACGGACGCTGACGGCCGAGTCGGCCGGTGGCTGCGACGCCCTGCTGGTGCCCGGCCCTTCGGCATGGACTGCGGCCGCACCACGGCAACCGCCCCACACAGCGGCTTCCCTGGCCGACTCCTACCTGCTGTCGGCGTCCCCCAGAGCCGCAAGGATCGCGGTCTTGTGCGCGGCCTACAAGGATCTCGACCTGGTCCATCTCAAAGATCTGACAAGGGAGTTCGAACCGGAGGCCGGGGCAGCCGACATCGCCGAGATCCTCGTGGGCGGGCTGTTTTCCGTGACCGGCGGTGAACCGACCACGCTGCGGTTCCGCGACGGTGTCCGCGAACGCATCCAGATGTCGCTCGGGGTGCGGGACGTGCGCCTGCTGCGCGACCGCCTGCCCCACTACGCGGAGCGTCTCGTCGAACGGCGCCGCGGTGGGGGCCCGCCCACGCCCCGAACGAGCTCAGGCCACCGCCCGAGCGCCCGGGAGACCCGGCCGCCGTATTTCTTCCTGAGTTATGCGCACACCCCGAGGTTCGGGGCCGGGCGGTCCGATCCCGACATGTGGGTGCAGCGCCTGTTCCGTGACCTCTGCAGCCATGTCATGGCGCTGACGGATCTGCCCGCCGGATCGGAAGCCGGGTTCATGGACCGGGAGACACGCGGCGGCGAGGGTCGGTCGGAACGGCTCGGGGCGGCGCTCGCCACCTGCCGCGTCTTCGTCCCCCTGTTCTCGCCGCGGTACTTCGCCAGTGAGATGTGCGGGAAGGAGTGGTACGCCTTCGCGCAGCGCGCCATCCAGCACGGCGCCGTCAGCAACCAGCCGGCCGAAGCCATCGTGCCCGCCCTGTGGGTGCCGGTACCACCGTCCCAACTTCCCGGCCCCGCCGAGCGGTTGCAGTTCAACCACAACACCTTCGGCGAGCGCTACGTCACCGACGGGCTGTACGGCCTGATCAAACTGCGCGGCTACGCGGAACAGTACGAACGCGCCGTGTACGAACTCGCGCGACGCATCGTCGGCGTGGCCGAGACCGTCCGGCTCGACCCGAGCCGGACGGTGGACCACCGGACGATGCCGAGTGCCTTCGGCGCCCCGGGCAGGTCCGCCCGCTCCCTCCGCATCATCATCGCCGCACCCAGCCGGCACGACCTGCCGGAGGGCCGTAGCCACGAGTACTACGGGGACAGCGCCCAGGAGTGGAACCCGTACCACCCGGTGTCCCGACGGCCCATCGCCTACGTGGCCGAGGACATGGCGAGGAACCTCGACTACCAGGTGACGGTCAGCTCCTTCGACGACGAGGAGGCCGGGCACTTCGACGGCAGACAAGCGCCGGCCCAGCCCGAGATCCTGATCGTCGACCGCTGGATGGTGGAGGACGAGAGCCGCCGCCGACGGCTGGCCGCCTTCGACCGGACGACCCGGCCGTGGACCAGCGTGATCGTGCCGCACAACCGCCACGACCACCAGAGCCGCGCGCGGGAGAACGAGTTGGCCTATCGGCTCGAAGAGATCATGCCCGTCAAGATGGGGCAGGGCCGGGCCGCCTGCCGGGCCGCCGCCAACGGCGTGGCCAACATGGAGACGCTCGGGCAGATCCTCCCCCAGGTGGTCGGGGCGGCCGCCGAACAGTTCCTGCGCCACGCGCAGGTGTATCCGCCCGCCGGCACCATCGACACCCAACGGCGGCCGCGGCTGCTGGGTCCGAAGGGCATGCTCGGGCCCCCGGTCCCCCCTCCCACTCCGTTCGGCCGGTTCCCCGGCCCGGAAGAGGCCTCGACCGACGACGAGTGACCGTCTCGCGGAACCGTGACACCCCACCGTTACGGATAATGGCACCACCCCCCTCTGAGAGACGAAGGTTCGATGACGCTGAAAGAAGGCCAGCGGGTGAAGCTGGCAGCGGACACCAGGCTGACCGAAGTGGTTGCCGTGACGGAGGACTCCGCCACGGGGAAGCCGACGGGACCGGTGGCCGGGTCCCTGTTCCTGGCGGCGGGCACGGAGGGCACCGTCGAGCGGGCGGTCGCGCACCGCCACGAGAGCCACGGGGTCCGCGAGTACGCGCGGCTCAAGTCTCTTCTCGACACCTTCGGCCAGGACATGCCCACGCAGAGCCGGAAGCAGCTCGAAGAGCAGGTCGGGGGCCTGGAGCCCGAGTGGATCGCTTTCCAGCAGGAGCGGCCCCGTGTGACGGTCCGCGTCCGCTTCGACAACGGGTTCATCCTCGACGACACGGACGGAGACCTCTTCACGTCCGCCTGACTTCGCCGCCCGCTCGTCGAATGTCTGGGTTGTCGCACATTTCCCGGCCTCGGCGAGGACGATGAGAGGAGCGACGCGGCGAGGAGGAGAAACGGATGAAGGCGCATCATCTACGCATCTTGCTGGTTTCCGGCGCGGTGGTACTGACCACGCTCAGTACCTCGACGCCGGCCCAGGCACTGCCTGCCTGTCCGAGCAACGCGATCTGTCTGTGGACGTTCCAGGACGGGACCGGGGACCTCTACGTGTGGCGCGGCGGCTACGTGGACCTGCCGGGCAAGTACACCGACCACGTGTATTCCTTCAGGGCCAACAGGACCGGCGCCTTCATCGACTGGGCGCACGGCAAGGAATGCCACTCGGTCCGCAAGGGCGACTACGCCAGCAACTACGGGTCGCGCTTCGGCTCCAAGATGGACGCGGTCGGGGACAACTGCTGACCCCGGGCGCTGCGGTCCTCGCGCGTACGGCCAGAAGATGACTGGACCATACGAAGTACTGTACGAAGTCTTCTGTGAACGAACAGATTCAGCCCGCGACCGTTCGCGTGTTCATCGCCCTCGCGCCGCCCGACGACGCGAAGGAGGAGCTCGCGCGGGAACTGCGCCCCGCCTACCAGGCGTACCCGCGCATGCGGTGGAACCGCATCGAGGACTGGCACGTCACCCTGGCCTTCCTCGGCGAGGTCCCGGTCGCGACCGTTCCGCTGCTGCGGCCGCCGCTCGCTGACCTCGCGGCGGCCCGCCGGCCCCTGCGCCTGCATCTGCGCGGCAGCGGGCACTTCGACGAGCGGGTCCTGTGGACCGGGATCGGCGGGGAGCTGGAAGGACTGCGCCTGCTCGCCACCGACGTGCGCGCCGTGGTCAAGGAGTGCGGGATCCCCTTCGAAGACCGGCCGCTGAACCCGCATCTGACCCTGGCCCGATCCCGCCGCAACGATCCCGCGCACGCGGTGGAAGGCGCCGCCGCCGGGATCGCCGCCTTCACCGGCCGCCCGTGGCAGGCCGAGCGCCTGCACCTGGTCGGCAGCAACATCGGCCGCGGCCCGGGACCGATCCACTACCGCGACATCGAAGCCTGGAACTTCACCGGCGACCGCTCCTCTTGATCCCGCCTGCCGTCGCAGGAGCCTGGACCCCGACAAAGCCGGAGATAACGGTTGAATCATGACCGCTTGAGCCGGACTCGAGTCCGTCGGAACTTAGGTTAGCCTGCCCTTTATGGATCTCATACACCTGGCTGCCTCGAACGCTTACACCACGCCTCCCCTCTGGCGCGTACTCACCAAGGCCGGCTACTTCCTCGGCCTGTCCGGTGCCATCGGCGCCACGGTGACCTACGTGGCGTCAGTGCGCCCCGCGCTCCGCACGCCCGAGGGCCCCGGCCACGACGACGTGAACGTCATCAGACGAAGAACGGCAGGGTACCTGGCCCGGGCCGGGGTCGTACTGCTCATCGCGGGCTACTTCCAGCTCGCCGGCCGCGTGGCCCGGGCCGGCAAGGGCACGCCGTTCGGTGACGCTCTCGCACCCGGGAAGATGTGGGACTTCCTCGTCGCACCGGCAGCCAAGGGCGCGTGGGTGGCACAGGGCACGATCTACCTGGTCCAGAACCTCGCGCTCATCCTCGCCGCCGCCACCCTGATCGCGCTGTTCCTTCCGCAGGCGCGCCGGCATCTGAACGCCCTCGCGCTGACCGCCCTGCCCCTGACACTCGCGGTGACGCTCATCGCCGCGGTGCCGGCCACCGCGCCGAAGGACGCCGACAAGGTGCTCGACCTCCTGTTCGGCCAGGCCCACATCATCAGCGGCGTGGTGTGGGTCGGCGGTCTGGCCCTCCTCGCCGTCCTGGCGGCGTCCCGGGGCCGGTTGGGCGAGAACGCCGGCGTGCTGTGGGCGGACCTGTGGCGTCGTTTCGCCCTCGTCGCCCTGATCTGTGTCGGCGCGGTGATCACCTCCGGGCTGTGGATGAGCTGGAAGCACGTCGGCGCCGTCAGCCAGCTGTGGACGACGACGTACGGGCTCTTCCTGCTGGTCAAGGTCCTCCTGGTCCTCGGCATGGTGACGGCCGGCGCCGTCAACCAGTTCTGGCTGATGCCCCGAGTCGTGAAGGCTCGCCGCAACGACGACACAGCCTCCCTCCTGCACCTGACGCTGCGGCACTTCCCGAAGGTGGTCTGGGGCGAGGTGGCGCTCGGAATCGCCGTCCTGGCCGTCGTTCCCTTCCTCGCAGGCTCCGCCCGTTCCGAGGCCGGCGACCCGGCCGCCGTGTCGAGCGGCAGCATCTTCACCGCGGGCGCCTTCCTCGTGCTCACCCTCGTGGCCTCGCTGTACGTCACCGTGAGGACCTCCGACGCCCTCGCCCGCCGCTCGGCTCCGACCGCCGCCTGAGAGAGGCGCTCGTTCTGTGTCCTTGGCCAGCGGCGTCAGTAAGGCTCACACCCACCCCACTCGATACGGCGGATCTTGCCGGAACGGAACTGCGGGTGCCGGATGGTGGGTAGCATCCGGCAGCAAACACCGTGAGGTATGAGGAGAGTGAGCCGCGATGGCCGACAAGCCGGACACCAAGCCCATCCACAGCGTGTACGCGCAGCGGTTCGCCGCAGATCTCGAGACCAATCGCAAGGAGCAGGAAGACGTCTCCGCGCAGATCCGTGAACTCGACGAGCGACTGAAGCAGTTGAAGGCCGACGAGGGTTGGCTCAGCGGCATCCAAGCCACACTGCCCGAGGGCGAGGGCGAGGGCGAGGGCCACAGCGAGGCCGAGGCCGGCCCGCAACTCGTCCACTCCCCCGGCGACGAGAACACCGCCGCGGTTGCCGAATCCGCCGGGACCGTTCCCCGGCCCCGGCGGGCCAGGAAGGCCCCGGGCGCCGCCGCGTCCGGCACCAAAGCCAAGGCTGCCCCGCGCAAGAGCGCCACTCCCGCGGTGAAGAAGACCACCGCGCCGAAGGCGGTCAAGACTGCGGAGCCCCCGCTGCGCGAGCTCGTCCTGGCCCTCCTGGTCGCCGCCGCGGAACCCCGTATGGTCAGCGAGGTCGGCACCGAACTCGCCGCGGCACACCCCGGCCGGCCCGCATCCACCCAGGTCGTCCGCAACACCCTCGAGGCCCTGGCCAAGAAGGGCTCCATCGAGAAGGAGCACAAGCAGGGCTCGGTGATGTACACCGCGCCCAAGCCCTCCGCGGCCGAGCCGGTATCCGACGCCCCTGAGGAGAAGGTGACGGCGGAGGTCTAGCCGCACCGCCCTTGTCGCCGGCCACCCGGCCCTGCCGGTCATCACGACGGCAGCGGCCGGGTCGCAGGGCGGCCGCCCGGATCAGCCGGGCCGACGCCGAGCACGAATGCTCCGGTGCACAGCGACGCGACCCGGGCCCCCCACCGTGACCGGCGGCCGGCAGCACGACAGTTGGCATGTCCGAAAGTGTACGGGTGTTGTCGTTCCGGACCATCACCGTCGGGTGACGACTGCGGCGAGACTGGATCCATCAGCACATCGAGATGCGGGGGAACCATGAGTACATCGGCTGCGGTAGTGGTCTACGGGGCGACCGGGCACACCGGTCGTTTCATCGTCGCCGAACTGCGGAGGCGTGGTTTCGCGGTCGTCATCTCCGGCCGTGACGCGGCGCAGTTGGAGGCGCTGGCCGCCGAGTGGGGCGATGTGGTGGTGCGTCCGGCCACCGTGGACGACGCGGACTCCCTGGACCGGGCCCTCGCCGGCGCGGCGGCTGTCATCAACTGCGCCGGACCGTTCGCGGTGACGGGCGGCCCGGTCGTCGAGGCGGCCCTGCGCGCCGCGATCCCGTACGTGGACGTGGCGGCGGAGATCGAGGCGAACGTTTCGACGTTCGCCGACCACGCGGAGGCGGCCCGGGAAGCGGGCACACCCGTGGTGCCGGCGATGGCGTTCTACGGCGGGCTGGGCGACCTGTTGGTGACCGCGGCGATGGGTGAATGGACCGCCGCGGACGAGGTGCACGTCGCGTACGGGTTGAGCAGCTGGCACCCCACGGCGGGCACACGGGCGGCGGGCCAGGTGTCCCAGGAACGTCGCGGTGGCCGTCGGCTGCGGTTCGCGGACGGCGCGCTGCAGTACCACGACGACAAGGCGGCCCGGCAGGAGTGGCTGTTCCCTGAACCTCTGGGCCGCCGTACGGTGTTCGCGGAGTTCACCATGGCCGATGTCGTCACCGTTCCCAGCCACCTGGCCGTGCCCGCGGTCACCACGTACATGACCGTCGAAGCCGCGGGGGACCTCGCCGGGGCGGACACGCCCGCGCCGGAGCCGGTCGACGCGCTGGGCCGGTCGGACCAGACGTTCGTCGTCGACGTCCTGGTCCGCGCGGGCGGCGTCGAGCGACGCGCCACGGCCCGTGGCCAGGACATCTACGCGGTCACGGCGCCGCTGGCGGTGGAGGCCGTCCAGCGGATCCTCGCCGGGCACACACGGACGACGGGCGGCGTGGCCTCGGCCGGCGCGATGTTCGAGGCGGCGGACTTCCTGCGGGCGTTGGCCCCGCACGTGTCGGTCGAGCTTCCGCACTGACCGGCCCGGCGCTCGTGTGGGTGGACGTGTCGGCCGGGGGGAGGTAACCGAGGGCCGTACGGCGGCGTGTCGAGGACCGGGGTGGGCCGGCTGCGACACGGTGGGGCCTGCACCCATCCCGAGCGAGAGGCTCGCCATGACCGCCGACAGCCCCTTGGACGCCCCCCGACGCACGCTGCTGCTGGCCGCCGGAACCACCGCGATCACCGCCTTGGCATCGGCGTGTGCCGGCGGGCAGACCGGCACGGAAGCCGTCGGGCGGGCTCCCACCGGGCTGGCCGTGACGCGCACACCGTCCGGCCCGCCCCTGGCATGCGTCCTCACGCCGAAGTCCTCGGAAGGCCCCTACTACACCCCTGACAGCCAGATCCGCTCCGAAGTCATCGAAGACCGCGAAGGGGTTCCGCTACGGCTGGACCTGCGGATCGTACGACCCTCGCACGGGTGTGGGCCGATGGTGAAGGTCACCGTGGAGATCTGGCAGGCCGACGCCTCCGGTACGTATTCACAAAACGGTGCCACCTACCTGCGCGGCACCCAGACCACTGACCAGGACGGCCGCGTGTCGTTCCGCACCATCGTGCCCGGCTGGTACGCGCACATCGCCCCGCACGTCCACTTCAAGGTGCGCCCCGACGAGCACAGGGAGGTCTCCTCCCAGCTGTTCCTGCCCGAAGAACTGCTCCAGGCGATCTACGCGCGCGAACCGTACTCCCACCGCAAGGCCCCCGCGCACCCCAACACCCGCGACGACCGGTTCGCGGCCAACGGCCCGCAGATGACGCTCAACCCGGTCAAGGACGGGGCCGGGTACCGAGCCACCTTCACGGCCGGCATCGCCTGACCTTGCCCCCGGTCTTGAACGACAGCGCCCGGCGCCACTGTGGGATCCTGGTCCTGTGACTTTGGAGGACCTCGTCCGGCTGCGCCGGGCCCGTGACCGGATGGACCGCGAGTACGCGGAGCCGCTCGACGTCCCGGCGCTGGCGCGCACCGCCCTCATGTCGGCGGGCCATTTCTCCCGCAGCTTCCGCGCCGCCTTCGGGGAGACCCCGTACAGCTACCTCATGACGCGCCGGATCGAGCGGGCCAAGGCGCTGCTGCGCCGGGGCGACATGAATGTCACGGACGTCTGCTTCGCGGTCGGCTGTACGTCCTTGGGGTCGTTCAGCTCACGGTTCACCGAGCTGGTCGGCGAGAGCCCCAGCGCGTACCGGGCCCGCAGCCATGACGAGGGCGCGGCCGTCCCGGCCTGCGTGGCCAAGATCCACACGAGACCGGTCAGGAACGGAGAAGCCAAACCTGACCCCCGCCCGTAGCGTGAAACGCATGGACATCAAGCTTTCACAGTGCTTCATCGCCGTCGACGACCACGACAAGGCGATCGTCTTCTACCGGGACGTTCTCGGCCTGGAGGTACGCAACGACGTCGGCTTCGGGGGGATGCGCTGGGTGACCGTGGGCGCGCCGTCGCAGCCCGGCGTGGAGATCGTCCTCGAGCCGCCCCTCGCGGACCCGAACGCCTCGGCCGCCGACCGGCAGGCCATGGCGGAACTGCTGGCCAAGGGCCTGCTGCGCGGTGTCATCTTCACGACCGACGACTGCGACGACACCTTCGAACGCATCCGCGCCGCGGGCGGCGAGGTGCTGCAGGAGCCGATCGACCAGCCGTACGGCGTCCGCGACTGCGCCTTCCGCGATCCCGCGGGCAACATGTTGCGCTTCAGCCGGCCGCGCGGGAAGTGACCGCGGGTCCCAACCGTCGCAGCGACCTCACCGACGAAGCCGAACAAGAAGCCGAAGCAGAACAGATGGAGACACGATGAGCACGGCCAAGAGGGCGAACACGCAGTTGCCTGCGCCGCACACTGCCGACAGCCACGACCTGATCCGCGTGCACGGCGCCCGCGTGAACAACCTCAAGGACGTCAGCATCGACCTCCCGAAGCGCCGGCTGACGGTGTTCACGGGTGTCTCCGGATCGGGCAAGAGTTCGCTGGTGTTCAACACGATCGCCGCGGAGTCGCAGCGGCTGATCAACGAGACGTACAGCGCCTTCGTGCAGGGCTTCATGCCCACACTGGCGCGGCCCGAGGTCGACGTACTCGAAGGCCTGACGACGGCGATCATCGTCGACCAGCAGCGGATGGGCGGCGACCCCCGCTCCACGGTCGGCACCGTCACCGACGCCAACGCGATGCTGCGCATCCTCTTCAGCCGTCTGGGCCGGCCGCACATCGGGCCGCCCAGCGCGTACGCCTTCAACGTTCCCTCGGTGAGGGCGAGCGGTGCGATCACCGTCGAGCGCGGTGCGAAGAAGACGGTGAAGGCGACCTTCAACCGCACCGGCGGGATGTGCTCGCGCTGCGAAGGCCGGGGCGCGGTCTCCGACATCGACCTCACCCAGCTCTACGACGACTCCAAGTCGATCGCCGAGGGCGCGTTCACCATCCCCGGCTGGAAGTCGGACAGCTTCTGGACCGTACGGGTCTACGCGGAGTCGGGCCTGCTCGACCCGGACAAGCCGATCCGCGAGTTCTCCAAGAAGGAGATGCAGGACTTCCTGCACCGGGAGCCGACCAAGGTGAAGGTCGAGGGCGTCAACCTCACCTACGAGGGGCTGATCCCCAAGATCCAGAAGTCGTTCCTGTCCAAGGACAAGGAGGCGCTGCAGCCCCACATCCGGGCGTTCGTGGAGCGGGCGGTCACCTTCACGACCTGCCCCGAGTGCGACGGCACCCGGCTCAGCGAGGGCGCCCGGGCCTCCAGGATCGGCCGGATCAACATCGCCGACGCCTGCGCGATGCAGATCAGCGACCTCGCCGAATGGGTCGGCGCCCTCGACGAACCGTCGGTGGCGCCGCTGCTCACGACACTGCGGCAGACGCTCGACTCGTTCGTGGAGATCGGGCTCGGCTACCTCTCGCTGGAGCGGCCGTCGGGCACGCTGTCGGGCGGCGAGGGGCAGCGCGTCAAGATGATCCGCCACCTCGGCTCCGCGCTCACCGACACCACGTACGTCTTCGACGAGCCGACCGCGGGCCTGCACCCCCATGACATCCAGCGGATGAACGAGCTGCTGCTGCGCCTGCGCGACAAGGGCAACACGGTGCTCGTCGTGGAGCACAAGCCGCAGACGATCGCGATCGCCGATCACGTCGTCGACCTCGGCCCCGGAGCCGGTACGGCGGGCGGCACCGTGTGCTTCGAGGGCACCGTCGAGGGGCTGCGGGCGGCCGGTACCGTCACCGGGCGCCATCTCGACGACCGGGCCGCCGTCAAGGAGAAGGTGCGTACGCGCAGCGGCGCGCTGGAGATCCGGGGCGCGACGGCGCACAACCTGCGCGAGGTCGACGTCGACATCCCGCTCGGGGTGCTCTGCGTGGTCACCGGCGTGGCGGGCTCGGGCAAGAGCTCGCTCGTACACGGGTCGGTCCCCGCCGGCGCGGGTGTGGTGTCGGTCGACCAGACGGCCATCAAGGGCTCCCGGCGCAGCAACCCGGCGACGTACACCGGCCTGCTCGACCCGATCCGCAAGGCGTTCGCCAAGGCCAACGGCGTGAAGCCGGCGCTGTTCAGTGCCAACTCGGAGGGCGCCTGCCCCACCTGCAACGGCGTCGGTGTCGTCTACACCGACCTGGCGATGATGGCCGGTGTCGCCACCACCTGCGAGGAGTGCGAGGGCAAGCGCTTCCAGGCGGCGGTGCTGGACCACCACCTCGGCGGCCGCGACATCAGCGAGGTGCTGGCGATGTCGGTGACCGAGGCAGAGGAGTTCTTCGGCCCGGGCGCCGGTGACGCGCACACGCCGGCGGCGCACCGCGTCCTCGGCCGGCTCGCCGAGGTCGGGCTCGGCTACCTCAAGATCGGCCAGCCGCTCACCACGCTGTCCGGCGGCGAGCGGCAGCGGCTCAAGCTGGCCACCCACATGGCGGGGAAGGGCGGTGTCTACGTCCTCGACGAGCCGACCACGGGCCTGCACCTGGCGGACGTCGAGCAGTTGCTGGGCCTGCTCGACCGGCTCGTGGACTCCGGCAAGTCGGTCATCGTCGTGGAGCACCACCAGGCGGTCATGGCGCACGCCGACTGGATCATCGACCTCGGCCCCGGCGCCGGCCACGACGGCGGGCAGATCGTCTTCGAGGGCACCCCGGCCGACCTGGTCGCCGCCCGCTCCACCCTCACCGGGGAGCACCTCGCGGCCTACGTCGGGGCCCGCTGAGGTCCGTACCAACCGCACCGGTTACTCGCGAGGAAACACGGCCGTTGGCTAGGGTGAGCGCCCTGCGGTCGAGATCCCTTCGAATCCCACCATCAAACCCGGGTTCGCTGTGTCGATCGAAGGATGTCCTGTCACTCCAGGACGGATACGCATGCAGAGCAACGCACTGTCGGACCACCGCCCGGCGTCGGCTCCGTGCGAGCCGGCCTGCCCTCGTCCTGTCACCCAGGGCTGGAGGGCGGCGGTCTTCTCATTCACCTACCTCGCGAAGGCAAGGCAGAGATGGCAACAGTGCCCAGACAGTTCCCTCGGCGCTCCCCCCGACAGTCCTCCCGACACGCGACACACCCCGTCGACGAGTTGCTCCCGATCCCCAAGCTCGCCCTGTACGGCTTCCAGCACGTGCTCGCGTTCTACGCGGCGGCCGTCATCGTCCCGGTCCTGCTCGGCAACGCCCTCGGGCTCAGCCGCCAAGAGCTCGTCCACCTCATCAACGCCGACCTCCTGACCTGCGGCGTGGCCTCGATCATCCAGGCCGTCGGCGTCTGGAAGGTCGGCGCCAGGCTGCCCCTGGTCCAGGGCGTCACCTTCACCGCCGTCTCCCCCATGATCGCCATAGGCCTGGGAGCCGGCGGCGGCACCGCGGGCCTGCTCGTCGTCTACGGAGCGGTGATCACGGCGGGCATCGCGACGTTCGTGTTCGCCCCGCTCTTCAGCAAGCTGGTCAAGTACTTCCCGCCGGTCGTCATCGGCACGATCCTCACCATCATCGGCATCACCCTCATACCGGTGGCCCTGCAAGACGCGGCCGGCGGCGCGCACCTCATCGGCACGCCCGCGTACGGAGCCCCGAAGAACCTCGCGTACGCCCTCGGCACCCTGCTCTTCATCCTGGTCCTCGTCCGGGTCGGCAAGCCGTTCCTCAGCAGCCTCGCCGTCCTGCTCGGGCTCGTGGCCGGAACGACGGTCGCGTGGCTCTGCGGAGACGTCGACTTCGGCGCGGTGGGTGAGTCCGACTGGTTCGGGGTCACCACGCCCTTCCACTACGGCCTGCCGCGCTTCGAACTGCTCCCGATCGCCGCAATGCTCGTCGTCATGCTGATCACCATGGTGGAGACCACCGGGGACGTCTACGCCATCGGGGAGATCACCCGCAAGAAGGTCGACGCCGACACGGTGGCCCGGGCCCTGCGCGCCGACGGCGTGGCGACGGTACTGGGCGGCGTCCTCAACTCCTTCCCGTACGTGGCGTTCGCGGAGAACATCGGCCTCGTGCGCATGTCCAAGGTCATGAGCCGGTACGTGATCGTCGCGGCGGGCCTGTTCATGGTCGTGCTGGGGCTGCTGCCGAAGGCGGGCAGCCTGGTCGCGTCGGTCCCCCACCCGGTGCTGGGCGGGGCGGCGGTGTCCATGTTCGGCATCGTCGCCGCGGTCGGCGTCCAGATCCTCGGGAAGGCCGATCTGCGCGAGGAGCGCAACACCCTGATCCTGGCGGTCAGTCTCGGCGCGGCGCTGCTGCCGACCACGGTCACGCCGTTCTTCGACCGGATGCCCGACGACGTACGGGCCGTGCTGAACAGCGGGATCACGTTGGGGGCCCTCACGGCCATCACCCTGAACCTGCTCTTCAACGTCTTCACCAGCCGGAGCACGATGGAGATCGACTGGGACGAGGTCGACGCCGAGGGCGACGGCGACATCGGAGCGGTCGCCTACTGACCCCCTGCCGCGGCGCCGGTCACGGCAGCGGGCCGGGAGGGGGCGCCGATACCCCTCCCGGCCCGCGCCGGTGTCCTCGTGTCCCCGTCACCCGGCGTCACCCGCCGGTCATGGGGTACGGAGAGGCCTCGCCCTCGTCGCCCATCAGCTCCCAGAAGTGGTCGACGAGACGGCGCAGATACGCCGCACGCTCCGTCGCGACCTCCTTGAGCCTGGCGTCGGCGTTGCGGGCGACCAGGTGCCCCATGTAGCGCTCGGAGAACCCGGAGAACTCCGCGTGCATCGTGCGCAGCGCGTCGCCCACGCTCGTCGCGTCCACCGAAACGATCTCCACCACGGGATCGACGTAGGCCTTCCAGCGCCCCGCGATGGCCGACCGCAGGTGCTCCTCCAACTCCTCGACGCGGCCCATGATGCCGATCAGCTTGCGCAGGGACAGGCCGAGGGCCTCCACAAGGACCCTGGTCTGCCGGGCGTCCCCGTGCCATTGCCGCGCCGACTCCGCGGCGCGGTACTCGTCCGGGTCCATGCCAAGGCGGTACGCGAGCCGCTCCGCGCTGAGCCGGCGGGCCAGCCGGAACTCGGCGAGCGTGCGCGGCTCGGTGCCCATGAGGGTGGCGGTGTCGCACCACAGCACATCGGCGAGCGCGAAGAGGTGCCGGTCGGACGGCACATGGGAGCCCTGCTCCCATGCCATGACCCACTCGGGGTGGACCGGGGTACCGCAGGCGGCCATGGAGTCGGCCACCTGCGTCACGGTCAAGCCCATGCGGGCTCGCGCGGATCTGGCCTCGGCGGGGGAAAACGGAGTGCTGTACACGTACAAGACACCTCGCAACAACCTTCGGGCGCGGTGCGCCCGAAGGGAAACGGAATGATGGATGAACACCAAGCGCGGGCACACTAACAGACGTTCAGAAGGTTGAAACCGTCTCAGTTCCTTTAATTCCAAGGAAGCGGGGGCACCGTCCAGCGCGAATTACGTCTCTAGGATCATCACTCCATGTCACATACTTCCCGCCGGAACGTTCTTGCGGTTTTCGCCGGTGCCGCCGCCTCCGTCCCACTCGCAACCTTGTCCGCCGCGGCCTCGCCCAGAACCGCGACGGCCACCGCGACCGCAACCGCAACCGGATCCCCATCCGCATCCGCATCCGCCGCGTCGCTCACCTCGCCGCGCTCCTCCGTCACGATCCGCCCGCTGGACCCCTCCTACTACACGCAGGTCTCCCTCGGTCCCCTCACCACGAGCGTGCTGCCGGGGACACCCGAACGCATGCAGGTGGCCTCGGGCCCGACGCGAGTGGCGGTCTTGACCAAGGGTTCGCGCACCGTCGTCCTGACCGGCCCCGAGCGCACCTTCACCGAGGACAAGCAGTCCTTCTTGGACGATTTCCAGCGCACGCTCCCGGACCAGGCGCTCCCGGTCGCCGACCGCAAGTACTGGGGCACCTCCCCGGGCGGCGGCAGCTGGTCCACGCTCGGACCGGTCGACTCCGACTTCTCGGTCGTCCCGGGCAGCGCCACGATCGCGCTCACCACGGATTACGCGAGCCGTCACGCGAGCCTCCGGGACGACGAGATCACCGACGTCGACGTCCGCGCGGTGGCCAGGTTCGACAAGGTGCCGACAGGTCAGGCCTGCTCGTACGCGCTGTCCTTCGGCTACCAGGACACCCACGACAACTACCGCGCCAGGCTGTCCTTCCTGACCTCGGGCGCGGTCGAGCTGCGCGTCGAGAAGGAGGTCGCCGACACGGTCACCCAGCTGACCACGGCCACCACCCTCGCCACGGCGGTGCCGGCGGGCACGAACTGGACGATCCGCGTGCGCCGCGAGGGGACCCGTATCCAGGCCAAGGCCTGGCGCACGGATTCCGCCGAGCCCGCCGCCTGGGCCGCGGACCTCACGGACTCCACCTTCGCCAAGGGTCGCGTGGGCCTGCGGGCACTGGCCAATCAGGGCTGCACCAACCTGCCGGTCAAGCTCGTCGTGAGCAGCTTCCGGGTGGACGCGGCGACCTGGCAGCAGCCTCCGAGCGTCACCCACGACGCCTGGGTGCGCGTCCTGCCCGCCCCGTTCGACGGGACCTGGAACTCGGCACTCGAGCAGATCGTGCGCGGCTGGGCCGGATCGCCGGCCCCCGACGCCCTGGCCTACGCGGCCATGTTCCTCCCGGGGGCGCCGGCCGTGACGAGCGAAGCGTCCCCCGTCGCGGGCAAGCAGGTGCTGGGCGAGGCCGGATACGGCTACCCGGACCCGCAGGGCTACCGCTACGAGGGCGCGGACTTCCACGAGTACATGAACGTCGGCTGGACCTTCCCCGACGGCACCTACACCGGCCCGTCCGGCAAGCAGGTGGGCAACCTCGACTGCTCGGGGTACGCGCGCATGGTCTACGGCTACCACATGGGCATCCCCGTGGCCGCGGGCGAGGACACCTCGAAGACCCGGATCCCGCGCAAGTCCCGCCACATGGTGGACTACGCGCCCGGCGTACGGATCGACCAGACGGACGGTACGAACCCGCCCGCCGCTCAGCAGCTCCAGCCCGGCGACCTGGTCCTGTTCAACGCCGATTCGGGCGACGACACGGTAACCGTCACCGTCGACCACGTGGGCATCTACCTCGGCCCTGACGCGGCCGGCAAGCGGCGCTTCCTGTCCAGCCGCAAGACCGGCAACGGCCCGACGATGTCGGACCTGGGCGGCGCCTCGCTCCTGGACGGCACCGGAACGTACGCGAAGAAGCTCCACACCGTGCACCGCATCTGACGCACGACGGGGTTCGTGCGGCGCGGCGCCGGCCACCGTCGCGCCGCACGAACCACCGAGGGGCGTCCCACCGCGCGAGGCGCCTCGACACCCGGCGCGCAGGGTGATGGTTCGTCACCCCCTCGGTGCGTCGGCTCGCGCGGGAGCAGGTGATCGCCCAGGGTGATGATCACCGGAATCTCGCCCCGCTCACCGTCCCGGAGGACCCGCATGCAGTTCACCCGCCGGACCGTCGTACGAGCAGGGGCCGGTACCGCCGCCGCGCTCGCCGTCGGTACGCCCGCGATCGCGTCCACGACCACGACCACGTCGGCGACCGCGACCGCGTCCGCCGCCGCGACGTCCACGCCCCGTGCCGCGGGCGCGGAACTTCCGCTGCGGACCGACGCCACCACGCAGGGCGACATCCTGGCGGGCTTCCGCAAGGACCACGCGTGTCTGCTGTTCGTGCACTTCCACGACACCAGAAAGGCACGCCGCTGGCTGGGGCAGCTCCTGCCCGAGCTCTCCACCACCGATCAGGTCACCCGCTTCAACGCCGAGTTCAGTGCGGCCCGCCGCCTGCGCAGGGGCGTGGACCCGACGTCGATGGCCGTCCTGTGGACCGGGATCAGCCTCACTCACGAAGGTCTGAGCTTCCTCGCCGAGAAAGCCCCGTTCCCCGCGGTCTCGCCCGGCACCACGGCGGAGGCCTTCCGTGACGGCGCCGCGGCCCGCTCCGCGCTGCTCGGCGACACCGGACCCAGCGCCCCGGACTCCTGGCTGTTCGGGGCGGACCCGGACGACGTCCACGCCGTCCTCACCCTCGCCGCCGACGACCCGGAGCGCCTCGCGGAGGCGATCGACGACCACCACGAGTCCCTCGAACACGCCGACGCCGAAGTCCTCTTCCGCCAGGACGGCGCGACCCTGCCCGGCGGCCTGCGCGGGCACGAGCAGTTCGGCTTCCTCGACGCCATCAGCCAGCCGGGCGTACGCGGCTTCGACGCGCCCGACCCCGAGACCGGTACGACCGTACGGGGCAAGCCCGGAACCCGTCTGGTGCCCGCCGGTGAGTTCATCGTCGGGCACGAGCGCGTCGGGCAGCGTCCCGCCGGGCTGCCCGCGTGGGCCACCGGCGGCTCCTTCCACGTGGTGCGCCGCCTGGCACAGGACGTCGCCGGATGGTGGAAGCAGGTCGACGAGTGCCTGGCCGAGCTCAAGAAGTCGGGCGCCGCCCCGGCCGACGCGAGCCCCAACTGGCTCGCCGCCCGCATGGTCGGGCGCTGGCCCGGTGGCGCCCCCGTCGCCACCTGCCCGGCGGCCGAGCGGGTTCCCGTACCCGGTGAGGACATCGACGGCGCGCTCGACTTCCACGACGACCTCCAGGGCTGGACCACACCGCTGTTCGCGCACATCCGCAAGAGCAATCCGCGGGGCGGGCTGACGACGGCTCCCGGGCGGCCGCCGCTGCCCGCCGCCGAAAGCGACTCCCGGCGCATCATCCGGCGCGGCATTCCCTTCGGCCCGGCCTACCATGCGGGTGCGGCTCCCGCGGGGCGCGGGCTGCTCTTCATCAGCCATCAGGCGGACCTCGTCGGACAGTTCGAGTTCATCGCCAGTCGCTGGAGCAACAACGCGGACTTCCCGCCGGCCCGGCACCCCCGCCCCGGCACCGACCCCGTCATCGGGCCCGCCTCGCCCGCCGCCTTCGAGTGCCCCTCCCCCAGCGGCAGCCGCGCCACCACCCTCGCCTTCGAGCGGTACGTCCGTACCGAGGGCGCCCTGTACGCCTTCACCCCCTCGCTCCCGACCCTGCGCGCCCTCGCCGCCGGCAAGCTCGACAACTCCATCGAGGTCCACCCCGGCACCGTGCTGCGCCCCGGCGACACCTTGGACGCCGCGGCGGTCCGCCTGCACTTCGACACCGGTGGCGACCTGATCCTCCAGGACGACGAAGGCCGCACCCTGTGGAACGCCGGCACCTCGGGCTCCGGCGCCGACGCCGTCTTCTCCGGCGACGGCGAACTCACCGTCCGTACCGCCGACGGCCTCACCGCATGGTCCTCGAAGACCGCCGGCCACAAGGGCGCCCGCTTCCTGATCCGCCCGTCGGGCGACGCCGTGATCGTCCAGGACGGCCACACCCTGTGGCAGGCACCCGGCCGGGAGGCAGCCGCGCACACGGGGAGGTGACACCCCTGACCGGCCCGCCCCGGGGGTGCGAGAGCGAGGACCGGATCAGTCGGTCACGGTGTCGCCGTGACGGTGGGCCACCCGCCATGCGCCGTCCTCGCGGCGGTAGACCTGGGTGGCCCGCAAGGTGTAGGTGCGCGGCTTTCCGTCGACGGAGGTGGAGGTGTGCTCCAGCCCGGCCGTATAGGCCATGTCGCCCAGAACGTCGTACGCCTGCAGCTCGAAGGCGTACGCCGTGCAGTCGGAGAAGCTCCGCCCGAGTGCGGCGAACAGCGCGTCGAGCTCCTCCTGGCCGTTGGCGTTGCGCCACGCTCCCAGCACGCTCACGGGCTCGTTGCGTGACCACAGCGCCCGGCGCGGAGCCGCGTCGCCGTTGTGCAGCGCGAGTTCCGCCTCGTACAGAGCGCTCTTGACCCACGCCAGGAATTCCTCGCGCTCGCTCATACCTTCATCATGCACCCGCGGCCCGGGCCGGCACCTTCGCGCCAGGGTCTGCGCACGACACAGGCCCGAACCGATGAGGGTCCGGGCCTGTGAAGAGCCTTGGTCGCCGTCCGGGCGGTGGGAGCTCCGTCAGACCGCCTGCACCAGGTCGTTTGCGGCCGGAGCATCCGCATTCGACTGCGCCGGCTGCGCGCTCACCTCCCGGCGGAAGAAGGCCCGGTGCAGGAGGACGAGGGAGAAGACCACGTTGACGGCCGCCACCGAGTACGCCCAGTTCACCACCACGTCGAACTTCCAGAACGTGAAACCGGCGAGCCGCGGGATGAGCACGAGACCCATCCACGTCGAACACGCCGCGGCGCCCACACGGGTCACCGAGGCCAGCAGGACCGGCAGCACGATGAAGAGGTAGTGGTCGAACGAGGGCTTGCTGGCGATCAGCGCGGCGAGCATCAGCATGGTGCCGCTTTCGACCAGGCGCAGGGCCTCGTCGCCCCCCTTGTTCCAGCGCCGCCAGGCACCGACGATCAGCGCGAGCGCGAGCAGCCCTCCGAACACCGTCGCCACGCTGCCGGGGACCCCGAGCCGCGGCAGCAAAGTGCCCAGCGAAGCATCGTAGGGGCGGGCGAAATCGTCCTGGCCGTGCAGGATGAAGGGGAGCGTCTTGGTGAAGAAGAGGCCTGGCTGAGCCATGATCGCCGCCGCGCCCAGGGCGAAGCCGAGCGGAACCACCGCAGCGGCCAGGAAGGCCTTCGGCCGGCGGGCGATCAGGAAGAGGAGCGCGAGCGGGACCAGCATGGGCTTGGTCGCGATCGCCAGCCCGACCACCACGCCTGCCCAGATCCACCGCGAGCGGTGGGCCAGCAGCAGCGCGAGCGGCAGCGCGAGGGCCGAGTAGGAGGTCCAGTTCCCGGTGAAGACCAGGTTCCGGAAGGGGCTGAGGAAGCACATGAACAGCACACCGAGCACCGCCAGCCGACTCAGGGCCGACACCCGGAACAGCCTCAATGCGAAGAACCAGCCACCCATGACCATGCCCCCCGTCATGGCGGGTACGAGCCAGGGCAGCAGTCGCGCGGGGACGTAGATCTGCGGCAGGGCGACGAGAACGGAGCTGGGGAAGTACAGGAACCGTTTGTCGGCGTAAGGAGGGCCACCATCGGCGAACGTCTGGGCGGCACGCACGACGAATGTGTTGTCCATCATGTTGCCCGGGCTGTGTCGCGCGGTGTAGATGGTGATGCAGAACATGGCAATCGCCGCCCCCAGCGCGGGAAGCGACGCCCGTTGGTGCAACCACGTCCTGTGCCCCGACGCGACGGTCGTTCGCATTCCCATACTTACCCTTCAGAATTCAAATGACTGGGGTGTCGCAGTATACGGCGGGCCTATGAGGCGAATTACTCTCAGCCTCGGCGCACGCGGCCGCTACCACCAGGCACTCGGGCGCGTCTGACGCCGCCGCGGAGTCATCGGCTCTTCGGGGTGGGGGGTTGGTGGCCGGGGTAGACGTGGTCGGGGGTGACGACGGTGGTGATCGCCTCGCCGAAGAAGGCGCTGGGCTCCTTGCCGTCGTGCAGGACGTCGGTGTTGAGGAGGACGACCAGGGTCGCCTGCGCCTGCGGCAGGTAGACGGTCAGGCTCTCGTACCCGGGCAGGGAGCCGTTGTGGCCGATCCAGCCCTGGACGTCGAAGATGCCCAGTCCGTAACCGGCGCCGGGAATGCCGATCGGGGTGGTCTTCAGGCGCTCGGCCTGCGTCGCGGGCGTCAGCAGCGTGCCGGTGGCGAGGGTCCGTGCCCAGCTGCGCAGGTCCTGGAGGTCGGAGATGATCGCGCCCGCGGCCCAGCCCCAGGACGGGTTCCAGCCGGTCGCGTCCACGATCTTGCCCGAGGTCGACTGGTCGGTGTAGCCGTGGGCGTGCGGTTCGGGGAACTCCGCGCCGGTCGGGAAGAGCGTGTGGTGCAGGCCGGCCGGTTTCAGGACGTCCTGTTCGATGACCTCGTGGAGCGGCCTGCCGGTGATCTTCTCCAGTACCAGGCCGATCAGGATCAGGTTGGTGTTGGAGTACTCGAACTTCTGCCCCGGCGGGAACTGCACCGGGTGCTTGAAGGAGTAGTCGAGCAACTGCTGTGGTGTGAAGGGGCGTTCGGCGCCGGTGTCGAGCGCGGCGTTGAAGGCGTCGTCTTCGCTGTAGTTGAAGAGCCCGCTGCGCATACCGGCCAGTTCGCGCAGGGTGATGCGGTCGCCGTTCGGGACGCCGGTGACGTACGTGCCGATGGTGTCGTCCAGGCCGACCTTGCCCTGGTCGACCAGTCGAAGGAGGGCGGTGACCGTGAAGGTCTTGGTCTCGCTGCCGATGCGCATGTCGAGATCGGTCGCCATGGGTGCGCCGGTCGTCTTGTCCGCGACACCGAAGGCCCGCACGTAGCTGCCCTTGCCGGGGGCCCACAGCCCCACGATCACGCCCGGCACCCGCGCCTCGCGCATGACCTGGCGTACGGCCGCGTCCAGTTTCGCCGCGACGGCGGGGGTCAGCTGCGGGAAGTCCGTACCGGTGTCCGGGGAGGGGGCGGCGTACGGGGCGGCCCGCGCCGGGGCGCTCGCCCCGTACGCGGTGCCCGCGACGGCCGGGGCGATGAGCACTCCCGCGGCGGCGACGGCCACGCAGGCCCGGCGCAGCCGCATGCGGGTGGGCGTCAAGGCGCGGCCTCCTGTCGTCCGAGGATCAGGGCAACGTCTCACCAGCCTAGGCCCGCGCCATCTCGGTCGCGCGGTGAGCCATTCGGCCGCATCACCCGCTGCCGTGCAGGTCAGAGCCCTGCGGCCCCGGACGAGCAGGTGCTCGTGCGGGGCCGCTGGACCGAGGAGCCGCCGCCCGGTCAGTCGGTGCCGAACTCCATCGCGGCGCGGTCGAGCATCTCGTCGTCGTCGCCCTCGACCTTGCCGCGGGAGGCGATGACCTCGGCGCCGCCTTCCGGCATCGCGCCGATCAGCCCCGTCGAGGCGGCCTGGGCCGCGCCGATGAGCGTGGCGTGCGTGTTGCCGACGATGCCGAGAGCCGCGTACTGCTCCAGCTTGGCGCGGGAGTCGGCGATGTCGAGGTTGCGCATGGTGAGCTGGCCGATGCGGTCCACCGGGCCGAACGCGGAGTTCTCGGTGCGCTCCATGGACAGCTTGTCCGGGTGGTAGCTGAACGCCGGGCCGGAGGTGTCCATGACCGAGTAGTCCTCGCCGCGCCGCAGCCGCAGGGTCACCTCTCCGGTGACGGCCGCGCCCACCCAGCGCTGCAGCGACTCGCGGATCATCAGCGCCTGCGGGTCGAGCCAGCGGCCCTCGTACATGAGGCGGCCGAGGCGCCGGCCCTCGTTGTGGTACTGCGCGACGGTGTCCTCGTTGTGGATCGCGTTGACCAGTCGCTCGTACGCGGCGTGCAGCAGGGCCATGCCGGGGGCCTCGTAGATGCCGCGGCTCTTGGCCTCGATCACCCGGTTCTCGATCTGGTCGGACATGCCCAGGCCGTGGCGGCCGCCGATGGCGTTGGCCTCCATCACCAGGTCGACGGGGGTGGCGAACTCCTTGCCGTTGATCGTCACCGGCCGGCCCTGGTCGAAGCCGATGGTCACGTCCTCGGCGGCGATCTCGATCGAGGGGTCCCAGAACCGGACGCCCATGATCGGGTCGACGGTCTCGACGCCGGTGTCGAGGTGTTCCAGGGTCTTGGCCTCGTGGGTGGCGCCCCAGATGTTGGCGTCGGTGGAGTACGCCTTCTCGGTGCTGTCGCGGTAGGGGAGGTCGTGGGCGAGGAGCCACTCCGACATCTCCTTGCGGCCGCCGAGCTCGGTGACGAAGTCCGCGTCGAGCCACGGCTTGTAGATGCGCAGGTGCGGGTTGGCGAGCAGGCCGTAGCGGTAGAACCGCTCGATGTCATTGCCCTTGAAGGTCGAGCCGTCGCCCCAGATCTGGACGTCGTCCTCGAGCATCGCCCGGACCAGCAGGGTGCCGGTGACGGCGCGGCCGAGCGGCGTCGTGTTGAAGTACGAGCGGCCGCCCGAGCGGATGTGGAACGCGCCGCACGTCAGCGCGGCCAGGCCTTCCTCGACCAGCGCCGCACGGCAGTCGACGAGGCGCGCGATCTCGGCGCCGTACGCCGACGCGCGGCCGGGTACCGACTCGATGTCGGGCTCGTCGTACTGGCCGATGTCGGCGGTGTAGGTGCACGGGACGGCACCCTTGTCGCGCATCCACGCGACCGCGACGGAGGTGTCGAGGCCGCCCGAGAAGGCGATGCCGACGCGCTCGCCGGCGGGCAGGGAGGTAAGAACCTTAGACATGGGAAGAGTATGCACTGCTACGCATGATCATGCAACGTGGCACTCCGGCCGTCCGGCAGTCGGCCCGGTCCGTCGCCGACCCGCCGCTGAGCCCGGCACTGACCGTTCGTACTGACTCTTCGTACTGATGCCCGACACCGGGACTTGGGGGACTAGGATGATCGCAGGGCCCGGGTACCGCATCCCCCGTCGGTATCCGGGCTCTTCATGTCTTGGCACAGATGCAGAGGGGCCCCAGGTTCGCCTGGGGCCCCTCTGCTGTGCGGGCTCGCCCCGCCCCACCCCCGTGGAGGCAGAACGAGCCCGGTCATGGGGGCCCGGTCAGTCGGTGAGCGCGGGCGGTCGCACGGGCTCGGGGAGCCGTCGCGCCAGGTGCTTGGCCACGTCGATGACCGTGCGGTCGGCCAGGTAGGGGCCGATGATCTGGATGGCCAGCGGCAGCCCGTCGGCGGTTTTGCCCGCGGGCATGACGAGGGCCGGGAGCTTGACGTGCCCGGCCAGGTTCAGCCATGCCGTCTGGTCGAAGTACGGGCGCTTCTCCCCGTCGACCGTGATGAACCTCCCGGGAACCGGGGTGGACGTCTGGTCGTCGACCGCCGCGGTGGGGGCGGCCGGGGTGATCAGGACGTCATGGGTCGCGAAGTAGTCGGCCCACCGCCCGCGCAGCTTCTCGCGGTCCTCGTTCGCTCGCAGCCAGTCCCTGTGTCGCATGGTGCGCGAGTGGAGGAAGAGGCCACCGGGGCTGTCGGCGGGGGTCTTGTCCGCTGCCGCGATGTCGTCGGCGAACCCGGCGTCGGTCGCGGTGGCGCCGGCCGTGGCGTACATGAGGCGCTGGAACAGCTTGTCGCTGTCGGCGAGGTTCACGGGCCGGGTCGCCTCGTCGACGGTGGCGCCGGCCGACCGCACGAGCTCGGCGACCTGCTCCAGGAGCCGGCGCGTGCCCTGGTCCACGTGGCAGTACGCATCGTCCTGCCATACGCCGACCCGGTAGTCCGCCAGGCGGCCGCGCTTCGGCGCCGGAAGGTTGATCTGCCAGGCGGCGGCCTCGGCCGGGGCCGGTGCGGCGAGCACGTCGAGAAGCACGTCGAGGTCCTCGGCGTTCCTGGCGACGGGGCCCAGGGTGAGCATGTCGGAGCTGGTGAGCCAGCCGGGCGGCCGGGGGATGTGGCCGCGGGTGGGCACGATGCCGCCGCTCGGGCGCAGGGCGTACACACCGCAGTAGGCGGCCGGCAGGCGCAGCGAGCCGGCGAGGTCGGACCCGACCTCGAGGCTCGTGAGGCCCGCGGCGACGGCGGCGGCCGGGCCTCCGGACGATCCGCCCGCGGTCCTGGCGTGGTCGTGGGGGTTGTTCGTCTTGCCGAAGACCGGATTCGAGGTCTGGATGTCCTGGCACATGACCGGGACGTTCGTCTTGCCGACGATCACGGCGCCGGCCGCACGCAGGCGCGCGACGGCGTCCGCGTCCTGGTCGGGGACGTGCTCGGCGAGGTCGGGGGAACCACAGGTGGTGCGCAGCCCCTTGGTCTCCAGGGCGTCCTTCACGGTCATGGGCAGGCCGTGCAGCGCGCCCAGCGGTTTGCCGGTCGCGGCCAGGTGGCGGTCGGCCCGGTCGGCGGCCGCGCGGGCGCCCTCGGCGTCGAGGGTGACGACGGCATTGACACCGGGGTTGGTCTTGGCAATGTGCTGGAGGTACTGCTCCAGCAGGGCCCGGCTGGTGGTCGTCCGCCGGCGCAGGGCCGCGAGCTGTTCACGGGCGGGCGCCAGGTGCAGGTCCGTACGGGGCGGCTTCGCCGCTCCGGTGCGGGAGCGCGCGGCCGCGGGCGTGGTGGCCATGGACGCCGCTGCGGCGATGGCCGTGCAGGCGACGAGCAGGGTGCGGCGGAGGATCACGAACGGGCTCCTGAGGTGGTGCCGCGGGACTCGGCGGCGTCGCGGCTCTCGGACGTGGACGTGGGCGGGGTGAAGTACAAGGCGACGCGCTGGAGGTGGAGCAGTTCGTCCTGCGTGGTGGGGAGGGACAGCTCGGCGTCGGCGTACTCGGCGGGGGTGTCGGCGGGTTCGTCGGCCGCGTGCCGGACCAGGGCGGCGTGGATCTGGTCGGCGGTGACGGCCGCGGCGAGTTCGGCGCCGGTGAGGCCTTCGGCCCGGCGGCGGGTCTCGGCGCGCTCCCGAGCGGTCGGGTCGAGGTAGCGGCGCATCAGCTTCTGGCCCTGGCGGATCTCGACGCGTCGGCGCAGCAGGGGGAAGAGGGCACTGCGGCCCCGCAGGACGTCTTGGCGCTGGCGGGCGGGGCGGCGCAGGGTGATGCCGGGGTCGGCCTGGTCGAGGGCGTGCCACAGCTGTCCCAGGCGCCGGTAGCGGATGTGTGCGGTGGCCCAGTCGCGGGCGGTGTTGGTGCGCCGGGCGACGGTCGGGATGAGGTAGCCGATCTGGGTGAGGGTGGCTCCGATGTCCCCGCACGCCCAGGCGAAGTCGTTCCATCGGCTGACACTGAACCCGGCTTCGGCCCCGATGATGCCGGCGATGCGGATGCCGCTGTAGCCGAGGGTGACGACGGCGCCGACGGTGACGAGGCGCAGGCTGAAGGCGATCGACCGGTTGGTGGCGGTGCGCGCGTACTTCCAGCAGGAGCGCGCCAGGTAGATCTCGGCGGCGCTGTAGGTGCCGAAGTACAGCAGCACGTACGCCTGGAAGACGGGGTCGTGCGCGTAGTACAGGGAGAAGTCGGTGGGCCTGGTCGTGGCGGGGGTGAGCAGGGCGAACAGCACCGACATGGTGGCGATGACCGCCGCGGCCGCGCAGAGCAGGAGGCGGCTGCGCCGGCGGGCTTCCCCGAGCGGCTTCGACCAGTACGCCAGGACGGTGGCCTGGAGCGCGAGGACGAGGATCACGCAGCCCTGGGCGATCGGCACGACGATGTTGGGGACACCGAAGACGCCGTCGACCCGCACCCAGACCGACGTGAGGGAGACGGCGTAACTGAGCGCCGAGAAGCAGTAGGTGAAGGCCAGGGCGACCAGTGCCCGGTCGCGCCGGCTCTTGCCCAGGTCGCGCACGAGGATGAGGAAACCGGTGCCGGCGATGGCCAGGCACAGGGGGTGAAGTATGTCTTTCACGGGTCCCGATTCGGTATTCGCTCAGCGCAGGAGCGTGCGGGCTATGGGGTCGGCTTCCCGGGAGTCGCAGGCCCGGGACGCGCTCAGACGCTCCTGCAGGAGGGATCCGAGCAGCTCGGCTTCGAACTCCTCCGGCTCGTTGTAGCGGGTCCGGCCGAGGACGAGCTGAACCGTGGCGGGGTCGATGTCGGTGATCAGACCGCCGAGGTTGGCCGCCTCCAAAGGGGCATTGCCCCGGTGGCGCTTGAGCATGTGCCCGAATTCGTGCCCGACGATGATCTCGGCGTGCGCGCGGCTGATCGCGGTGTCGTAGAACACGTAGTCCGTGTCGCCCGTGGCGAGCCACAGGCCGCAGGGGGCGGAAGCGTCCAGGGAGTCGGCATCGGCCGGATCCGAGGCGAACGGCATGAGCCGGATCGACCGGTCGAAGCGCTCCTCCATGAACGGCACGAGGTCCAGGACGCTGTCGACCGCGGGAAGGCCGAGGCCGTCCACGAACTCCCGGTTGCGGCGCTCGACTTCGTCGGCCTCGCGGTCGGATCCGCGGTTACGACGGCTGAGCCACATGGTGCTTCCTCTCCTCTTCGAGACGCCGTACACCGCTCACGGCAGGTCCCTTTCGGGGTCGGCGGGCAGACCTTCCTCTTTCCGTACGGCTTCGAGGGCCGCCAGGACCTTGCGCTGGCCGGCGGCGGACACGCCCATCGCCCGCAGGGCGATCTGCTCGACTCCGTTCTCCTTCAGCTTGCGCAGGATCTCGAACTGGGTCGCGATCTTCCGCGTGACCTCGTCCTCGACGAAGTAGGCGGCCTCGACGCCGAAGAACCGGGCGAGGAGGGGCACCATGGTGATGGTCGGCGTCCGCTTGCCCGCGCGCAGATAACTGATGTGGGAGCGCGTGTAGCTGTCCCCGCCGTACGACGAGATGGTGCGGGCCACGTGCGCGTTGGAGTACTCCTCCGCCCCGGGCGGCCGCACCCGGTCGAACAGGAAGTTGAGGCGGTCACTGAAGGAGGCACCGGGCCCGGGAACCGCGACCGCGGTCGGTCGAGGTGCGTCCGGTGCATCGGGTCTGTCTTCTGATTCCGCCACTGCGTGCCGCTCCCTGTCATCGGGCGTAACTATAGTTGACGCCCGTTGCGCGTAACTATAGTTGACGGCCGACACGAAACGGCCGCCCGCCCCGCGCGCGGGTGCGCGG